>JANRMD010000500.1:0-13065 GCA_033761895.1 Pirellulaceae bacterium
TGACTAACCACCGCTTGGCAGCGGCGGCTACCAGGGCCCTCGAAAACCTTGACGGTTTCCGCTACCCAGTAATCAGCAAACCCTCAAGCATTTCGAGAGCACTGCGACCGCTTCCGAAAGCCTTGACGGCTTCCGCTACCTAGTAATCAACGAGCCGTTGACGGCTTCGGCTACGAACCACCGTTCCGGTGCATTTCCGCAGGTATTCTCAAAGGCTTCAAAATTCGCAAATCGTTGAGTTATACTGGAGGCGTATTCGTTGCAATCCGAGTGGCCTCTATCGCCCCGAAAATCCTCCCCTCCACCTCGCCAAAAGAAGTATCCACGATGACCTCCCTCATTCGCTTGGCAACATCTTGGGTCAATGCTCACTGGAAAGTTACCGCGGTCGCCCTGTGGACTCTGACCAGTGTGGTTCAGGCTGACGATAACCTGCAATTCAATCGCGATATCCGGCCCATCCTCTCTGCGACCTGCTTGCGTTGTCACGGCTTAGACGAGAAAGCGAGGCAAGGGGAACTGAGGCTGGACACTTCAGAGGGAGCGCTTACGCCCCGCGGTGAAGAGAAAGTTGCGGCGATCATTCCAGGTAAACCAGATGAAAGCCAACTGTGGAAACGCATCACTTCGACTGACCCCGACTTGGTCATGCCACCGCCTGATGCGAATCGTCAACTGTCGGATGAGGAAAAAGAGACGCTGCGAAAGTGGATTGAACAGGGCGCGAACTATCAAAGCCACTGGGCATTCGAGCCCATTGCGCGGCCAAATATTCCTGAAGTCGAAGCAGCACCGATCCAGTGGAAAGTAAACCCGGTCGACAAGTTTCTCGCGGCAAGTATGTTCGCAAAGAAACTATCCCCACAGCCCGAAGCGGACAAGCAAACGCTTATTCGTCGCGTCGCCTTTACCCTGACTGGCCTTCCACCAACGATCAGTGAAATCGATGCTTACCTGCTCGATAGTTCACCAGTTGCTTATGAAAACATGGTTGACCGGTATCTGAAAAAACCGCAGTACGGCGAAGAGATGGCTAGGCATTGGCTTGACGTTGCTCGCTATGGCGACACCCATGGTTTGCACCTCGACAACGTACGCGCGATCTGGGGTTATCGCGATTGGGTAGTTGACGCTTTCAACACGAACAAATCCTTTAAGGACTTTACGGTTGAACAGATCGCTGGCGATTTGCTTCCGAATCCAACCAAGAGCCAACGGATTGCGACAGGTTTCAATCGTTGTAACGTGACGACTGGTGAAGGGGGCGCGATCGTCGACGAGTTCCTGTTTCGGTATGCGGTCGAACGCACCAGCACGACCGTACAAACTTGGATGGGCCTAACCGCAGGTTGCGCGGTGTGTCACGATCACAAGTACGATCCACTTTCTGCCAAAGAGTTTTACTCCCTATACGCGTTCTACTACAGCAACTCGGATCCGGCGATGGATGGCAACGCAATCGATACGCCACCAGCGGTTTCACTATCGACACCCGAGCAAGATGCGGAGATTGCACGGTTGCAAGAATTGAAAACGGCTGCCGACAAGTTGCTCCAACAAGCAGCAGATACGGCGGTTGCCAAATGGGATGACTTCGTGGGCTTGGCCGCGAAGCAAGACGAGGTGAGTAAACGAGTGCATGACGTATGGCTGGATGATGACCTGCCGCTGGGGGCTTCGCATCGCAACACGTCGCGCAACGCGGAAGTTTGGGCGACGACAGAACAGATGCCGATTCCGGTTGGCAAGCGAGCGCTGCGTCAAGAATTTGGCGACTACTATCAGGAGAACGTTGACGGGGGATTGATTCCTCGTTGTGTCCCACAACAACCTGAGTTGGAGGTTTGGTTGCGCATCGACCAACGCCACCCACCGCGCGCGGTCATGGTCGAACTGAATACAAGTGCTGGCCAACGTCGGTTTGGCTGGGGCGATGTTAAGGCACTTGGTCGGGGCGAATTCAACTCGGATAAACAAGTTCGCATGGGTGATTTACCCACCGCAGGCGAATGGACTCGATTGACCATCCCAACCGATCGTTTGAATCTAGAGCCGGGAAAATTCGTCGACTCATTTGTGCTGGCGCAGTTCGGTGGCATCTGTTGGTGGGACGGATTGGCAATGAAAGGAAGCGAACCGGCACCGCAAGACCCTCGCGTCTCCATCGATGCGTGGTGGGCGTTTGCCAAGGGGAAAAACGTTCCCATCGTTCCCAAAGAAGTCTCCCAAGTTTTGAAGGACGGGAACCGGGAGGGCCTTAGTGAAGGGACCGAATTCCAGGTCCGCAGCCAGTTCGCTAAGCACATCGCGAGAACGTTGCCAGCCGAAGTGCGCCAAGCTCGTGAAACTTGGCAACGCATCTCAATCGATCTCGTGTCATTGCAGGACTCGATTCCTGTGTCGTTGGTTTATGGCGAACTCGAAAAACCTCGCGATGCGTTTGTAATGACTCGTGGGCAATACGATCAACCGGCTACCGCTGTACAACCAGGTACACCTGCCTGCCTGCCACCCCTAACTGTCGCTTCAGGCGGCCGCGCAAATCGCCTGGACTTGGCAAAGTGGTTAGTCAGCGACCAACATCCACTGACCGCCCGTGTGGCCGCGAATCGATTCTGGCAGCAGGTCTTCGGTACAGGCTTGGTAAAGACCAGCGATGACTTTGGTAACCAAGGCACACCTCCCACTCACCCCGAGTTGCTCGACTGGTTGGCAAGTGACTTCCGCGATTCGGGCTGGGATGTGCGCCGGTTGATGCGGATGCTCGTAACCACAGCTGCGTTCAAGCAGCGTTCGCACTGTGATGCTGAGAACCTGGCCGCGGATCCAGCCAATCGTTACCTGGCGCGTGGGCCGCGTATGCGTTTGGATGCAGAGCAGGTTCGTGACGCAGCGCTGGCAACCAGCGGCTTGCTGAATAGTCGCTTGGGTGGGCCCGGTTTCAACGGTTATCAGCCACCCAACATCTGGGAACCGCTGGGATACGGAGACAGCAACACGCGTTACTATCTCGAAAGCGATGGCCCCGATCTCTACCGCCGTAGTTTGTATGGCTTCATCAAACGCACAGCGCCTCCGCCATTCATGAGCAACTTTGACGCCCCTAACCGAGAGACGCTTTGTCCAGTTCGTGAACGCAGCAACACACCGCTGCAGGCCCTGCAGTTAATGAATGATGTGCAGCATGTCGAGGCCGCCCGAGCGCTCGGGGAACGCGTCTTGAAACAGTCGCCGGCCGATGCGAGCTCGCGAATCAGCACCATGTACCGCCTAGTGCTCGCGCGTTACCCGGACGACGTAGAATTGCAGCAGTTGACCAAAGCCCTCGACGGTTTCGCTCAACGCTACAAGAACGATCGCGAAGGTGCGCTCCAGCTGATCAACTTCGGCCAAAGCGATGCATCCCCCACGTTCGATGCCAGCGATCTGGCCGCATACACCCTGCTAGCGAATTTGATCTTGAACCTCGATGAAGCAGTAACTCGTAACTAACTCGCTACAGTTTGCGAAGCACTTCATGGGCCGCGGCGATGGTTTCGTCAATCATCTCGCGAGTATGCGTGCGCGAGAAGAATAAGGCTTCAAACTGGCTGCACGGCATGTAGATTCCGCGATCGATCAAGCCCCAGAAGTAGGCGGCAAAAAGTTGGCGGTCGCAGGTCGACGCTTCATTCCAACCGTAGACTGGTTGCGAGCAGAAGAATAGTGTCATCATGCTGCCTACGCGTTGCATCTGAGTTGTGACGCCGGCCGATTGAGCGGCTTGTGTGAGCCCAGCGGCTAACCTTGCACCTTGTTGTTCAAGATATTCGTAAGGCGATTCTTCGCGCAGCAATCGAAGCGTCGCCGCACCAGCAGCCGTTGCCAGCGGATTGCCGCTCAGCGTGCCCGCTTGAAACACTTTGCCCGCGGGCAACACTTGATCCATCAAATCAGCTCGGCCACCATAAGCCCCCAGAGGCAAACCGCCTCCCACAATCTTGCCCATCGTCGTTAAATCTGGCTTGATGCCATACAGTTGCTGTGCACCACCAAGTGCCACGCGAAAGCCGGTCATGACTTCGTCAAAGATCAGCATAGCGCCGTGTTGGGTGCACAGTCGCCGAGCGGCCTCCAGGAATCCAGGGCGTGGTGGTACGCAGCCCATATTGCCAACTACGGGTTCTAGAATCACACAAGCCAATTGTGAACCAAATTCATCGAAGGTCCGTTCGAGTTGAGCGATATCGTTGTGCTCGAGTATCAGCGTATCGCGCGATGTACCTTCAGTAACCCCAGGCGAATCAGGGACCCCAAGTGTGGCTGCGGCGCTGCCCGCGGAGACTAGCAAACTGTCCACGTGACCGTGGTAATTGCCAGAGAACTTGATAATTTTGTCGCGTCCGGTGGCGCCGCGAGCCAAACGAATGGCGCTCATAGTGGCTTCCGTACCGCTATTGACCAAGCGCACTCGCTCGATCGATGGGACGGCTTGCATGATCAACTCGGCGAGGATTGATTCGGCTTCCGTCGGAGCACCAAAACTAGTTCCGCGCGAAGCCGCTTTATTGATCGCTTCGATAACCTGAGGGTGCGCGTGACCGAGAATCATGGGTCCCCAAGAACCGATGTAGTCCAAGTAGCGGTGGCCATCGATGTCGTAAAGATAGGGTCCCTCCGCGCGATCGATGAACAGGGGGTGACCACCAACGCCGCCAAAGGCTCGCGCAGGACTGTTCACTCCACCTGGCATCAAACCCCGAGCCCGCTTGAACGCTGCTTCGGAGCGTGGTCGATCAACGCGGCTGTGGACACTTTTGGAATCGATGGACACGCGGAATTCTCCCGAGGATCTAGGGTATTGAAGACCAGGCTGGGAAGCCGTGGTGGGAAGCCTAGCTCGGACGATGGTCCTAAGCTGCTTCCCAATCACCACCCGTTACTGCGCGTCAGACTTCACTGCGTCTTCGGCACCTGGCAGCATGAACGGGATTCCTAAATCATCGCGATTTGCTTTAAAACCGCTACCGTCCACATCCAAAAAAATGGGATTGGTAACCGCGGCGGGAGGGAGTTTTCCTTGCTGAGGGCCCATAACATTGCCAAGCGTCAGGCCTTCGCCAATCGTAGCAACGATGATGTGCGTATCGACATCGAACTTAGGCAAGTCAATTTCAGTTTCAAAACGGATATTCTTGTCACTGAATTTGTCGGCGTGAGTTTTGCGAGTAAAGTTCAGCTCAGGCAATGGACGGCCGTTGGCAAAAACTTGAACTCGATTGACATCGAACCAATTTGGGCACTGAACGCAGATCCATAGCTTGGCGGTTTGACCTTGTAGCTGCACATCTTCGCCACAGGTGTAATACGCAGCTTGCCCGTTGCGTTGCAATCGCACCTGAGCCTCGAGAAATGGCCCGCTGGTCATGACCATGTGTCCATGTTCGGCCGCGTGGATCATTTCGTCGATCTGAATCTCAGCAGGATTGTCGGTGCTGCATTCCATGTAGTTGCGCAACCATCCAGAGCCATGAAAGTTGTAGTGCGCATCAGTATTCACAACTCCTGGAATACGATAGCCAAGATTCAAGAGCTGAAGCCAATAGAAAATCGGGTTCAGCTGATTGTCTTTAGGTGCGCCTCCAGCCTTGGGGAAATTGAAAATGCCCTCAGGTGGATGGACTTCAATCACATCCATCCAACCCAGCATCCCGCGAAAACCGTCATCCGCTTTACCATCAAGATCGCGATCACCCAGGATCTGTGGAATATTGGGATGATTCGTTTGAACTACTTTCGAACTCCCCAGATCCCACAACGCTAGACGCTCGATCTGTTTCACTGGATCTGCGTCTGTAATCGGGCCCCCGCCGTCTTGGTGATGTTCGTGCCGGTGCAAAGGAAATGCGTTTTGATGATTGATCGGCAGAGGTGACCCGGTCAGCTCCATGCCGGTGCAGGTTGCCATAGCGCCAGTGGCCTTAAGCAGCACAAGGTCATCTTCATATGTATCGATGCGATTGTGTTCGGTGCAGGGTGCGAATTCGATATGTTCCGCTAGCAAGTTGAGAACGCGGCCGGTCTGGTGCGAGACATTATCGCCTGAAGGGCTGCTATGACTATGAAAGTCCGAGCTGATCCACCCGTGAGTTGCAACCGTTCTCTTCAGCGAGGACTTTAGTTGCAGAAGCGCGCCCGGACGAACTTCGATAGCTTGAGTGTCTGCGTCGAACTCAGGCCCATGGCTGATGATCGCCTGGTATTTCCCAGGTGCAATTGCTTGTTCAAACTTTCCGTTGGCACAGTATACCACATTTTTGATCGCTGAGACGGCAGAATCCGGACCGAAATCGGGCATAGGAGTCCCTTCAGCCGGAATGAACTGCACTTTGGCCGGAATCGGTTTTCCCTCTCCGTCGACAATAGAGGCTTGAACGCGACTGGCAGTCGGCAAGCTGAGCGACTCTGTCAGCGGTTTGTCGATCAGCTCAAATGCCTGCTCACGATCCTCGCGACCATGGGATTTGATTTTTGCCAAGTAATTGCCAGGCAACAGCTCGGCTCGCACAAAGCCCGTTGCATCCGATTCAATCACACCCAGCGACTTCTCTCCAGCGAACAACTCCACCTGAGCATGTTCGATTGCGCCTTGAGGAGATTGCAATCGGATATGAAGGGGCAGGGTGGCTTGCTTGTTCGCCAGGCCGCTTGCCCAACCTCTTACACCTGGGAGGCCTTGTGAGCAAAAGAGCTTGCCGCCCCAAGTGAGCTGCTCTCCGCTGTCGATTTCTTTTTCCGATGCCGCTAGCGACTTCAGCAGCATGGTACGCTTGTCAGCACCACGCTCGTACACACCTTCATCTGGAACAAACCCATAGCATTGCCCAAAGTACTGGTCTTCGGCAAAAAAGAGACGTGTGCTTTCATCGTTACCGAACTTGAAGATCGCTCCATCGCAGCGCAGTGAATCCTGCGCGGTGAGTCGTTGCGGCATGGCAGCTGTGTTGGTGATTTGCACTTGATAGTCCAGCCAAGTTTGGCCATCACGCAGCGTATAAGTCACTCGGGCTTCACTTTGACTGTCATTGATGGGTTTGCCAAGTACGCTGAGCTGAATAGCTTTGGCGTTGATCAGCTTGGTGGTTGCTAAGTCGACGGGTTTGTCGTCTGCGGTGACCTTGAGCGAATTTGCCGAATCGAACAGATACCGCCCACCAGCTGGATAAAAGCATCCAAGTTGATCGCTAGGCTGGCCGCGCCGCGTAAAATCGATGACCATCCCAGCCACACCGCGGACGGTCATGTTGGCATTGCGTCCTGAAAGAGGCTGCGCAATTACAATAACGACTTGGTCATTGCGCAAGATCCAATCGCCATAGATCGCATCGGTCTCTTTGCCTGCGGGGACAAGCGAAGCATAGTTGCTTTCGGTGAGCTGCTGTAGGTCAGCCGCACAGAGCTGGCTTGTTAACATTGCCAAGCTCAGCAGGAGCGTGGTTGCGCAATACGTCGCAGTAGGGAACAGGCATCGCATAGGAGGGGTCTCGGAGTTGGTGGGGTTTGGGGTAGGAACTTGGTCCCTGCATTCTAACAAACACCACTGGCCCATGACCCGTTCCGCAAGTTGCAGATTTCGAGAAGATTTTGCTGGCCTAATTTGGGTGAGGTTTTCAGGTCATCAATGTGAGTAACCTTGTGCGAGGAGGCCGCGTTCCGAAAAACCGGCCCTGTTTCAGCGATTTGCGAACTACTCCTTGGCAAACTGCTTCATCACATTGTGTTCGATGAATTCAACGATTGGCGTTGAATCCTCTAAACCGTGAGGATGGTGCCCAACACCAGGCTTGGGAATCAGTTTGATTTCGCCGCCGAGTTCACGATAACGGCTAGCGATTAAGCCTGTATTTTCCTCCCAAGGCACTACGTCGTCAGCGTCGCCATAGACATGCAAAAGAGCGACGTGGTGTTTAGCCAAATCAGCTAAGGTGTCGACGGGATTCCGTTTGTAGGCGACCGCTTCCTCGTCATTGGCAAAGCCGTAACATTGCTTGGCGAGTTCCCAGTCACGCGGACTTCCTTTGCCTTTACCCTTGCCACCTGGCCAACTCTTCAGATCACACACGGGGGCGTCGCCATAGATGCAGGCGACTCGTTGAGGATTGCTGGCAGCCCAGTTGTAGCAATACAAACCACCACGACTCAGCCCTACGAGCGCTACCTTGGGCGCAAACTTATGCTTGGTTGTAAGCTCTTCGTAAACTTTATCCCAGTGGGCAACCGCTTTGGGGCACCCCAGCATATCGGGCACACTCGTGTAAACAATATGAAAGCCTCGCTTTAGCAATTCGATGTCGGGTTGAGGTCGATGACCGAAGAACTCGCCATGCCATACCCAAGGATACGATTTGGGCTCGTTGGCAGCTGATTGTTTGGGAATAACGACCGTGACCGGTCGATCATTGACCTTGAATTCGACGCTTACAAACCCGTGCCAATCGCCTGTTTTGCCTTCGAAGGTGGTTGAAGACTGTGCAAACGCGTTCAATGGAAGCAGCAATACAGCGGCTAACAAAATGACGTTACGTTGATGATTGAGCATGGCCGCCTCGTTTCTTGGTTACAGTTTATGTGCGCTACTTATTGCTCTACTTTAAGGTCACCTGATTTACTGACACTTGATTTACTGGCAATTCTTCTGGCCGCACACCGTCAAGTATACTCGGGAGCACTGAGCGATTTCGATTCCCGCGATTCAATGACGTAGGGGAAGCCGCCAAGGCTTTCGTGGGCCGCCGCATGCTCTCGAAACACTTGAGGGCTTGTTGATTATTGCGAGACGGGCAGTGAGCCGTCGGCTTATTGAATTTTTGAGCCGTCGGCTTGTTGATTTAGTGAGCCGTCGGCGCCAGCCGCGGGTCTCGAAGTTTGGTGCGTGCATGGATCTGGCTCGTTCCAATGCAAGTTGAACTGGTGGTTATTCTGCATTGGCAGGATTATAGGTGATGAACGATTGCTCCTTCGGTCACCCGCGGCTAGCTAGCGCCGACGGCTCACGAATTCAACAGCCCGCTAGCTAGCGCCTACGGCTCACAAATTCAACAAGCCGTCAAGGCTTTCGTTGGCCGCCGCATGCTCTCGAAATGCTTGCGTGGTCGTTAATCGCGAAGTTGCTTGCGCAATGCGTCGCGTATCGCTTCACGCTTTTGAGCCGCAGCGGCCTTCTCAGCCGGATCAACTGTGTTACTTGCGCTCTTAAGCAATCGCTCCAAACCAGCATGCACTTCGCTATTGCTTGTTGGCCACAGGCGCTGGTTGAGCTTCAGCAATGGATGCGAGCCTGCGGGCAAACTGGCTTGAGTGGCCATTTGCTGGGGCAGGCTTTCATTGGCAGCATCGAGCTGCTTTAGCTGCGCGATGACGAGGGAGGTTTTCAAGTGCGGATCGGCAACATCCAACTTGGCGATTCGGGCCGCGATCCCCTCGCAACGCACGCGCTGCAAACCGCGAGCAATCCAGTGCTGGGCCCGCGAATTGGCGGCTTCGAAACGAGTTAGCAGTTGCTCCGCGGCGGCTGGCGTGCCACAGCGGACCAGAGCTTCGACAGCTAGCGAATACACAAATTCACGATGGTCCAACAAGTGATTACCGATGGGCTCTTCCAGCCCCGGTTGCGAGAACTGAATCAAGCTCTGCAGCGTGACGCAGAAGCTTGTCCAAGCCGGTCCGCCTTCTTTCGGTGGACCGGCCAAGGCAACGGCCAAGTCGATATAGGTTGGATGCTGTCGCCGGAGCGCTTCGAGACTAAGGATGGCCTTGGATCTAGCCTGATCATCTTTGTCGTTTGCAAGAGTTGCGGCAATTGCCGAATCAAGGTGACCTGCGATCTGGTCGGCCGACAAGTTCAGCAACTCGATCCGCTGAGCCTGCATGCCCAGATCGACTCGGAAGAAGATTTTGGACTTGCTGACTGTTTCGTAGAGCAATTGCATGTGAGGTTGAAGCGCCGCGGCGGGCAACTGCATCTGCTGTTCTATCAACTTACCAGCCGCCCGAGTTATGGGATCGGTTAGCGGTCGGCCGAGGACCATTCTTGCCGCGCGCTCGCATGCTTCGGCAACCAGGCCCGCCTCGGTGGGGACGTACGAGAGCATGGCAAAGTCGGCAAAGGCTTTATCAGCACCAAATCGATCCCAAGCGATCAGGATGGCTGGTAATATGCCTGGGTCGCTTGCGTAACCATCACATAAAGCGGTCAAGGCAGCGGTCCGTAAATCGACCGAGTCATCCACGAACAAATCAACAAGTTCAGTACAGCGAAAAGTTGCCATCGAATCGAGCGTCCATACAGTTAGAGAGTCATTGGAGAGTTAGTTTCACGCACACACCCTTTCATCCGCTTATCATTTCATCATCGCTTCGATTCGAGTTTGAAGTTTTTCCATATCGCCTTCGCGGTAGCCTGCCAACACTTCAACGATTCTACCTTCGCTGTCAGCAAGCATGGTTGTGGGATAACCTATCGTTCCACCCGACAGCAACATCGCAATTTGGGCTCGCGTCATCGCTGCGGGATCACAGAAAGTTGGCATACCCGGTGCAACATCGGTCAAGTAGGCTTCCGTTTCGCTCTTGAGCTCAGCCAAGTTGTACTCGGGCCCGCCTGAGCAGGAAACCGATACAATGGCAACGCGGGGTTCGTTCTCGAATTTTTTGGCGAGTTTTACGAACCCTGGAAACTCATCGCGACAAGGTGGGCACCAGGTGCCCCAGAAATGAAGCACGGTGACTTTGCCCACTAGAGACTCAGTGGTTGGTGCGGAGTCCGAATTCACTAGGGGTTGCAAATCAAGTGGCGGCAGAAGCTGGCCAATAACGGGCGTTCCCCTTGGTGTACCAAGCCAGACTAGCACCAACGTGCCGAGCAGCATCATGCCACCGAACAAGAAAAGTGTTTTAAGCGACGAGGCAGAGTTCGTGGGCATGGGTATTTTCGAATCTTTTATTGAGGTTAATTAATGGCCGGACCATGGGAAGTAGAACAAAAGTTTATCGTCTCGAACGTGCAGGCGCTACTACATCGGCTCGATGAACTAAACGCCCAGGAGTTGGATACCGAGGTGCACGTGGACACTTACTTGGCACATCCTTGCCGTGATTTCCGGTCGACCGACGAAGCATTCCGAGTGCGGCAATTTAATTCGGAGGCATGCGTTACCTATAAGGGTAGACGATTGCCGGGTAACGTAAAGACGCGGCCCGAAATCGAATTGCACATCCGGCAAGCCGATGTACCCCAATGGCTCGAAATGATGCAGCATCTCGGATTCCAGTTCAAGCCTGAAGTCCGAAAAACACGGCGTGTCTTTTCGCTGACCGCCCTCGACCAGCAGCCGTTCACTATAGCGCTCGATGAAGTCCTGCACTTGGGGACCTTCGCGGAAATCGAACTGATTGTCAACGACGCCGACCATTTGGAGGCTGCCCGGGCTCGAATTGAAGCGATTTCCCAATCGCTTGGTCTAACGCACGTTCAACCCCGCAGCTATCTTTCACTGCTATTAGCCAAACTGGGCGTGGAGTAAACCTGCGTTGCGGAATGCGTCAAGCATTTCGAGTAGCCACCGTCGCCAGACGGTGGACACGATGCAGGTTGACTAACCACCGCTTGGCAGCGGCGGCTACCAGGGCCCTCGAAAGCCTTGACCGCTTCCGCTACCCAATGATCGACACACCCTCAAGCATTTTGGGATTTCCGCGTCTCCAGGTTCAGTTCAGTTCTATGCCTCACCGAGAGCGCTTCCGCCCAGCTATACTCTGATTCAGGTGACTCGTTCACTTGTGACACTCGCATCCACTGGCATTCGCCCTCGACTTACATCCGCTATGCAATCCACCTCAACGCGCCCTAAGCGCATCGCGCTCACGATTCACGCATTGTTTGGCGGTGGGGCAGAGCGGTTGATGAGCCAACTCGTATCGCGTTGGTCAGCGGCAGGACATGAAGTCCATTTGGTAACTTGGTCGACTCCAGATACGGATCAGTATGCAATCCCGTCTACCGTGCGACGTCACGGCCTGAATTTGCTGGCCGCAAGCACAAGTTCTGTCAGCGGTTTGCTTGCCAACTTGCGACGTGTGCGAGTGCTGCGAACTACGTTACAAGCTATTCAGCCGGAGTTGATCCTTAGTTTTTGCGATCAGATGAATATCGTCACGCTCCAAGCCGCCCGAAGACTTTCAGCGCCTGTGATCATTTCTGAGCATAGCCACCCGGCGAAGCAGCGTTTGAGCCGATTATGGGAAGCTTGGCGGAGCCACACCTACCCAAGCTGCTCCAAGCTCGTCGTGCTCACCGAAGAAATCGCTCAGTATGCTCAGCGTTGGGTGCATGCTGATAAAGTCCGTGTTATCCCAGCGGCCGTCGATCCGCCGACTGAGCATCTATCAGCAATGCGTTCTAAGAGTATAGTTTTGGCCGTAGGTCGACTTAGTCCGGAGAAGGGCTTTGATCTATTGATTGATGCTTGGCGCAAGATCCATCGACAACTTGCCGGTTGGGAACTTCACATCGCCGGCGCTGGTTTATCGCTTGCAGCGTTGACCGAACAGGCTCGCGATCTTCCATCCGTAAAGCTACTTGGCTGGATTCCCAATGCCTGGCCGCTTTACCAACAAGCGACCATGTTTGTGCTGCCCAGTCGATATGAAGGATTTCCCGTCGCCTTGGTAGAAGCTCTTAGTCAAGGCTGCCCAGCCATAGCAACTCGTTGCACCGAAGCCACGGAACGTCCGCCGCTATCAATGGCACTAGAGCTGGTGGATACAGAATCATCGGGTCAATTGGCAGCTGCTATTTTGCGGCTGGCTGAACAACCCGAATACCGTAACCAACTTTCGGCATCTGGCATTCAAGCTAGCTCGGGGTTTCATTGGGATACGATTGGCACGCTCTGGGATCGATTGCTCGAGTAATGCCAAGTCGACGAATAGCCAGTTACTCTTTAGACATCCCTCTTTAGACGTCCCAGTCTGCTGGTCCGGTTTTTCTGGAGCGCGGACGTCTTCGTCCGCTGAACCCGCCACTTA
>JANRMD010000501.1:0-7204 GCA_033761895.1 Pirellulaceae bacterium
GCGGTGCCAATACGATTGATGGCGTTCAGCATCGCGAGCAATGTAGCTTCGACGGTATCGGTCGAGACACCAACTCCCTTGAAGGTGTGCCCGTTATACTCAATCTCAAGTTGCACGTCGCCCAGTGCATCGCGGCCCAAACTTGCGCTGCGCACGCGGTAATCTTTGCAAACCACCTTCAAGCCCGTGATGCTCTCCACTGCCCAAAATGCCGCATCGATCGGACCATCGCCTTGCTCGACTTCCTGGGAGTACTCTTTGCCATCATGCTTCAAGGTCAATGCAACGCGCGGAGCGTGACCTGTACCACTGCTAACCTCAAACCGAACCAGCGACCAAGCTTCTGCGATCTGTCCAGAAATTTCCTGCTGAATGAGAGCCACGATATCGCCATCGTAGATCTCCTTTTTCTTATCAGCCAGCACTTTGAACTTTTCAAAAACCTGTTGCAACTGTTCGGCAGTGATGCTGAAGCCCAATGCACGAGCTCGATCGGCCAGCGCCGCGCGGCCACTATGTTTTCCAAGTACTAAATCGGTTTTGGCAAAACCCACATCTTCGGGACGCATGATTTCATAGGTACTACGTTCCTTGAGCATGCCGTCTTGATGAATACCAGACTCATGCGCGAACGCGTTGCGACCCACGATCGCTTTGTTGCGTTGCACTTCCAGACCAGTGATCTTGCTGATCAGTCGGCTAGTGGGAACCAGACGTTCGGTCTTGATGCCTGTGGTGCAGTTGTACAGTTCGGCGCGCGTCCGCATGGCCATCACAACTTCTTCCAACGCACAGTTGCCGGCACGTTCGCCAATGCCATTGATCGTACATTCGACTTGCCCACACCCCGCCGCCACCGCGGCCAGCGAATTGGCCAATGCCAACCCCAAGTCATCGTGACAGTGTGTGCTCAAGACCGCTTTATCAATATTAGGAACGCGATTCAACAGTAACTGAATACGGTCGAACATCTCTTGCGGAGTTGTATAACCAACTGTGTCAGGAATATTGATGGTGGTTGCACCAGCATCGATGGCCGCTTCAACGACTCGACAAAGGAAATCATGCTCGGTCCGAGCCGCATCTTCGGGAGAAAACTCGATATCATCGCAAAAGCTTGCCGCCAACTTCACGCCCGCAATCGCACGCGCGATGATCTCGTCTTGATTCATGCGGAGCTTGAATTCACGGTGAATCGCACTGGTTGCCAGAAAGACGTGAATCCGCGGCTGCTGAGCCTTCTTCAATGCTTCATAGGCACGAGTGATATCGCCATCATTGCAACGCGCCAATCCACAGACTGTCGCGCCGCGAACCAGGTTGGCGATCTCGCGAACGGCTTCGAAATCTCCAGGCGAAGCGATGGGAAAGCCCGCTTCGATGATGTCGACACCTAAGTCCGTCAGAGCCTGCGCAACTTCAAGCTTCTCAGCCAGATTCATGCTCGCACCAGGTGATTGTTCACCGTCGCGCAATGTAGTGTCGAAAATGCGAATTCTGCGGGCGTTTTGTGGACTGGACATCATTTTCCCTTCAAGTGGCGAAGTTTCTCGCTGGCGAAACCCAACATTTCCCAAGCCTGCAGGATACGAAAAAACCCCGAGGCTCAGCGAGCATCGGGGTTGGCAAGCATGTTAGTTACGTATGCACCGACCTACCCCAACCGCTCGCTGCAAGCGAGGGCGAGCTGAATAAGCTCAAGGTTTAGGAGAAGGTGTTGCATATTTTTTCCCAGATGGACTCCCATGAGAGTATCCGGACGCAATCTCGAAGTCAAGAGAGTAGCTCGGCACCATTTGCCGCGTGCCCCATTTCGCACTCCCGTTCGTGGTGTGCCGGTGTTCGGAATACGTTGCTTGTTGACGTCGCAGTGAAGGTCGGTCGTGTCGTTGCCACGCGTTTCCTCATTGTAATGTCTCAATATTACTCAATTGTACCAACAACCTCTCTCATAACCGGAGAGAATCTACCGCCACTACAACCTCAGAAGACAAACGCTACCAATCACTCGGCGGAGACGAGTAATTGTCCATTTCAGAACGCCCGACTTCGCCGCTCGGGTGCATTGGGTATTTATGCCGCTGTGGACATTAGGGCGACCATTTGTCGAGTGTGGATTTGAACGTGTCGAACTGCCCCTGTTTGTACAACACAAAGCGAACAATTTCGATTCCCGGGGTTGAGTTTAGAAATTGGCATACCGAGTCAATGGCAATGGCTGCGGCGTCGGCAATGGGGAAGCGGTAAGCACCCGTCGAGATCGCTGGGAATGCGATTGATTTGCATTTGTGTTCGACGGCCGCTTCGAGTGCGAGCGTATGAAGTTGACGCAACTGATTGTGGTTCTTTTCTGCATAGCGCTGATTGTAGAACGGCCCAACAGCGTGAATGACGAATTTTGCAGGCAGGTCACCACCCGCAGTAGTTCGTACGTGCCCAGTTTCGCACCGACGGCCTTTTTCGTCGGCCGGAAACTGTTGACACAGTTCTTTCAGCACGGGTCCGGCCGCGCGGTGGATTGCACCATCTACGCCCCCACCACCAGCGAGCTTTGTATTGGCGGCGTTAACGATTGCGTCGGTCTCTTGATCGACGATATTGCCAAGTACTAATTCGACAATGCCATGTTCGAGCTTTCGCATCAGATTAGGTGCCTGCTTTGCGGCATAACGGCGGCGATCAGCCGGTTCGAGGAGTTAGCTACCTAGTAAGCGCGACGTTACCGAGCCCCCGGTAGCATCGCATTGTTCTTCGCGGATGGTTGGTGTTCCACGAAGAGCCAGTGTACAGCATCACTAGTTGTCGTTCAAACAGCATTCGGTTTTCGAATCGTTCCAATGCGTTTGATTTGGCAACCCGCGCGGCCCGCGGCTCCGTCTGCAACGGTTTGTTATTTGCCTTTCTTGGAACGCAGCAACGCATCAAAATCGGTGGCGAGTTGCTGAATCGGAAAGGCACCATCAAAGTATTTGGAATCGTGGCCCACGATTTCGATGAAGCCCACGTTTGTTTCCACATCGTATTCTCCGAGAGCTTCGTCGAGGAACAAGTATCCTACCTGACCAAATGCGTCTCCGCGGTCCTCGGTGTGTCCGGGCAGAAACAAAAGAATGCCAATCTTCTGTGGATCGTCGTCCTTGCACAGTCGGTAGTACGCATCAGTAGCGGTGATTCTCAGATCCGCGTATTCGATGTCGTTGACAACACGCCGGCGTGGACGAAACGCGGTGACGTAGAACCGGTCAAGTTGCGGGCGGGCGTCGTACAACCTTGCAACCGAAGGAAACGCCCGCTTGAGCCCTGCTGCACTAATCACGAATTCCCGGACACCGTCCCGTTCAGGGCCGAATTCAAATGTCAGGTCGTCGTCAACTTGGCCTAGGGCAGCAGCGAGCCGATCAAATGTCGGTTCTTGGTTACGTTCAAAGTGGAAGAGCTCGTCTTCGTGTGCCTTGAACCACTTCCAGAATTGTTGTTCGGTGGACATGAATGCTTTGGCAAATAACGGCCGGGAATAACCGAGTTGCGAGGGATCGTGCTACTCGCAACTTCGATTAATCCCATGGTTCTGTAATTGCGTTTACTCAGCGAATGCTTGACCACCAGTTTATCAGGAAACCCAGCGAAATCGATCCTACGAAGATCCCGATTACCCTCCAAAGCCTGCCATCCACCGACACGTCAAGCCTTCGTAGGATTGGCGTTAAGTTGAAAAACGCGATCGCGACACAAGAGTAAATTGAACATTTGCCTCAACAGGGTCCGCATAGGTATCGACTTTTAACGCAAAGGATAATTCGATCAACCCCAAATCGTCACATGAGCATTCGATATGTAGTGGAATATTTTCATAAGTCGCTAGACGCTGGGTCGTGGACTTACATGCTAGAGGAGCATGGGGATTCAAAACGAAATCATTTCGCGTTGTGCCAATCACCTGTCCAAACATTTTTGCAGTTCCTATTACAGATTCCAAGTGGGAATCTTCGACGTCTTCGGGCTCGTACTCCAAGAGAAAGGATAGAGCGACTCCGATCACGAAACTCGACGGAGTCTTCAAGTAAAAGCCTGGTAGTGCATCGTGATAGATTTGAAGGGGACCGCGCACATGACAGTGATTCTCATGTTATCCTCGAAGTACGATGGCGATGTCCCAATCGGAGCGATGCGCTTTCTTTGCGATTTGAACGAATTATGGAAATATCTTCCATTCAAGGCTGAATAAGGTGCGCAGTTAGGCGCTGTGCAACTACAGAACGTTTGAAATCACCGCAGCCGCCGAGTGTGATTTATTTAGCAAGCTTGCCCAACCGGCAGCATCGGTGCATTTCATGGTTCCTGGATTTCACTTAGCATCCAGGCCATCAGCATGGCCGACAAATCGACGAAGATGTTATCAATTTGAGCGTTGCATTTGGGCTTCGGATTGCACTAAGTTTACAATAAGTCGGTCAAAGAGTTTTCGAAGTTGCACACCCAATACGACCATCAACCTTCCAACCCGATAGTGTCCAGCCACAGCGTGGCGAAAGGCGATAGCCCCGGGTGGAGCGCGGCGAGCCACCAGCGAGCCAAGCGTAGCCCGGGGTGTTCGACGCGAGAGGTTTGGGCGGTGAGGGCTTATTCCACCATTTCACCTGCTATCTTCCGAACCGCAACATCCTTGGTGGCTTCCAGTTCGCGGCTCTGAATGACTGCCCCGTGCCGAACCCACGAACAGTTGGGGACAACTGTTCTACAATGATGCAACCGCACTCGCACCCGATCGTCTTATCACGAATCCACGTCTTGACCGACGAACGACCGCGGTAACGGGGTCGCCGCCGAGAGACTTTGATTTTAAGACTCCGCGTCATCGGCGGCTCACGTTCACCGCTTGGTTATTCCCGTTTTGGATCATCGGGGACGCCGCCTTCTGACGTAGCGTACACCGACACTTTGATGTCGATACCCAGTGACCCGCAGAGTTTTGCTAACGAAGCCGGAAATCGATTGTATTGCCCGATACTGGTTGACGGAAAGTCCCAGCTAAAGTCTACACAGAGATTTTGCACACCGGCCAAGGCTTGGATCGCGTTTATGGCGTCTTTGTTCTGGGACAGGAACAGCAATGATTCCTCTATCTGAGCCGGGACGCGATCACCATCGGATTCGCTTATCGTAAGATTGAAAGTGGCGCTACCATCCGCTGACTCCCCTCGTTCGCGGCGACTTCTTGATTGGATTGACTCCTCAAACGGAAACGGCACAGCGAGAATCGACTGCCCTAGTTGTTCGTACGGACCTGAGATTCGCAACACGGCTGGCATCAGTTGATGTTACCTCCAATGCGAATGATAAAATCCAGGGTCAAGTTCTACGAAAGTGTAAAAACGGTTTCTCTTCGAAGGACCAAAGCGTCGAGATTTGGAGGTACAACTGGGAAGCTTAGCCCATTGCGTTCCGCGATTAGCCAAATGGCCGATTGTGGAATTGCAACCCAGTACTTTAAACTGGAAACGTCTTCAATTTCATGCTTTTCAGCGTGTTTCAACGATCTGATCAGGGCGTTGTCAAAATCTCTCTGAGATTTCGACAACGAGCAGTTAAGAACGTCTAGCAAAAGCTTAGCCGCTTTTGAACGACTATTTCTGATGAACTCTGCCATTTCCGACTCCCTCAGAAGTGGCTTGCTACGGAGTTTTGACGCAAGGTATATGTAGAACACAGAGAGTGCATCGCTATTTAACTCAAATCGAAACTCAGGCATAATTGATTCGTCAATCCAATTGCTCAAGTGCATGACATCATTCCAGCGGTCAGCCAATGCACAAAGTAAGACGCCATACAGATATGGTGC
This sequence comes from Pirellulaceae bacterium, assembly GCA_033761895.1. Classification (GTDB taxonomy): domain Bacteria; phylum Planctomycetota; class Planctomycetia; order Pirellulales; family Pirellulaceae; genus Aureliella. The sequence goes on from JANRMD010000501.1 coordinate 5,840, forward strand.
AGTCCAAATAATTGATCGTTCGCTTGAAGGCAATGACTTGTCGAGATTCCTTCTGTCATTGGGATCAGCTTGCCACCAATCCCCATAGAAGTAGTCGATCGCGCGATCCGCTCCCTTATTGACTTCGGTCGCTACCGGTAAATCGGTACAGAGTTGAAGATGTACAGCAACCATCATGTTCACTGCCTGAGCCACGATCGACTCTCGCAGAATTTGATGGGCATTATTATTTTGGGCAGAGGTAACAAAATACGACTCGTCTTCCTCCCAAAACTGTCGCAAATGCTCTGCCGTGATCTTCAATTTTTTGGGAGCCAATGCCGTGAGTCGATTCATATGTAGCTACATTCCATCTCAATCGTTAAATCCCGTACCACACATTACGCCGTAGAAAAGTCCGCCTACAATCATAATCACCATGCCGCCCAACGCACTCATTCCGCATGTGGCCGTTACCTGAGGCAAGGAAGCGGCGTACGTAGTTTCGCGGTGAACCGAAAAAAGCCAAATCCTACGGGTAAAGCGGCGACGAGTACGCTGCCAGTAACCGCCCAGCGAAATGTCCGATGTTTTCGCACCAACGACGCACGAACTCAAGCGTTGGAATCGTTACTGGCACTTGCCTGCGCTCGCCACCGACCTGCTTACCTTCACGAGCCATGAAGGTAACGAAGTTAGTATCAGCCGCCACGATCCGACTGTCACTAATCGGACCGCCATGAAGAATTTGAGCAATTCCGTTTCTTGCCTTACCACAGTGGAAAATCCGAATTGAAGCGTTCCATCTGCAATCCTGAGTGTACCCAGCCCGGCGGGCAGATCAGCATCACCGCGTGCTACACATCCATTGGCCATTTCCACCTCGAGCCCAACACGCGTCAATGTAGAACCGCGTACGCGTCTAGCCGTTATCTGGGTCGTGAGTGAAGCATCGGTCAACGGCATTGGTTTCATTTCAGGACGTCAGTAGCAACTTAATGACTTTGGTGTGACGTTTTACGTTGACTGTACCGAGACCTACAATTCCTCGTGCTCCAGAGTCGATCAGAAAAGCAACAATCTTTGCTGCGCCTGCGTCGGCAGCACGCTGGACGATTGAATGTCCGGTAGATTCGTCTGGTTCGTCAAGCTTGTTTGGTGGTAGCGAAGCAACGTACCGCCGCATTGCCTCGACATCGTCTCGTTCAATGATGTCTCGTAAATTAGCCGCTTTATCCTGCTCACGTTCCTGGTGCAGCATCGACGTGAACGAATCGAAGCTCGTCGCGACTTTAATTTATGGGTTGATCGCGCATTCGAGTGCTATTAACCGCACGGCGTTAGCCGCGGTTTTCACATTGCGGAAACCGGTGCTAACGCACATCG
>JANRMD010000502.1:0-22582 GCA_033761895.1 Pirellulaceae bacterium
AATCAATAACTTGGCCCGCAGTCACCGTGAAGCGATACATGTCAACGTCGGTATCTAGACTGATGATGTCGTTGGCGATGGTCGGCGTGGTAGAAATCGCCCCTAGAGATTGGGCTTCGCTCAGCGCGTCATCCGTGTCGGGCGCATTCGTTACGATCGATTGCACAATCAACTGATACGCGCCGATAGAGTTGAACCCGCCAGCGGTATCGCCATTGCCGTTCACAGCATTGTAGAGAACATTGTTAATGTTCGAGACGCCTAGATAGTAAGTGCCAGCTGTTGCAAACGTATATTGCAAGTAGGCATCGAATCCAAGGGTTTCCCCGGGTGCCGCTGCATCGTTATTGAAGGCCAACTGTGTGCCAGCTAAGTTGAACAGTCGGATGTACGAGCCTAAACCACCTGGGCCGTTTTGGGTGGTGTCGATGTCAAAGCTGACAATCTGTCCAGCGGCCACAGTGAAGCTGTACATGTCTACGTCGATGTCGGGCGTGATGCTGGCGGAAGTAGTGCTTGGCGATGTCGTAACCACACCCAGTGAATTGGCTTCCGATATCGCATCATCGGGGTCAACTGGCAAAGCCTGCACGGTCAATTGGTAAGCCCCGGTGGCGTGTAGCCCGCCGGCGACATCTCCATCGCCTGTGGTTGCGCTATAAGAGGTGTTGTTATAATTTGAGACTGCCACATAGTATGTCCCTGTCGTTGTAAACGCGTACCTAAGGTAAGCGTCAAAACCGATCGCATTCTCGCCAGGTGCGGCGCCGTCGTCGTTGACGTCCAACTGCGTGCCTTGAGCGTTAAAGAGTCGGATATATGAGCCCAGCCCCCCCACGCCATTCTGTGTGGTGTCGATGTCGAAATCGACAACTTGGCCAGCTGTCACCGAAAAGGAGAACATGTCGACATCGATATCGGTCGAGATGTCGTCGCTTCGCGTCACGGCTGTGGTTGTAACCGCCCCCAACGCAATCGCTTCACTGATGGAGTCGTCGGTATCGTTCGCACTCGACACCGCAACTTGGACCACTAGCGTGTAATCGCCGATCGAATACTGCCCACCAGCCGTATCGCCATTGCCGTTAGTCGGGTTGTATAGAATGTTGTTGAAGTTCGAAACGCCCAGATAATACGTGCCACTCGCCGCAAAGTTGTATCTGAGGAACGAGTCAAAGCCGAGTGTTTCGCCGCTTGCGGCGCCATCGTTGTTGAAAGCCAGTTGTGTGCCTTGTGCGTTGAACAGGCGAAGGTACGAACCCAAGCCGCCTGGACCGTTAAGTTGCGTGTCGATATCGAAATCAACCACTTGGCCTGCCGTGACATTAAATCGATACATATCAACATCGATATCTGGATCGATGCTGTCAGCTGAACTACTGCCCGTAGTAGTGACGGTACCCAACACGATGGCTTCGGAGATCGAGTCATCTGGGTCAACAGGGAGTGCTCGCACAATCAGGCTGTACGTGCCGGTGGGAAAAGAACCGCCCGCAGTGTCACCATTGCCAGTGATTGGATTGTAAACGGCATTGTTGTAGTTGGAGACGCCCAGATAAAAAGTGCCTGCATTCACAAACGTATATCGCAGATACGAATCAAAGTTAACGCTATTCTCGCCAGGCGCAGCCCCGTCATTGTTAAAGTCAATCTGTTGGCCCTGGGAATTGAATAGACGGATGTAAGATCCCAGTCCTCCAGGCCCGTTCAAAGGTGTGTCGATGTCGAAGTCGACAACTTGTCCTGAGGTGACAGAGAAGGCGTACATGTCGACGTCGATGTCTTCAGAAATCGAATCCGACCGCGTGTTGGCTGTCGTCGTCGCAGCCCCCAACTGGATGGCTTCCCCAAACTGGTCGTCGCCGTCCAAAACAGTACGCGGCTCGAAGGATTCGAATCCGATGCGACAAATCGCTCTGCTCAACGTGCGTCTACGCTCTGCGCGACCACGCGGTGGGGACATTAACTTGTTGTTATTCCAAGTGCTCCGGTCGTTCGGCTGAGCAATAGGAAACCACTTCCAGAACTTGGACACTACCACGATGCACCCCTAAACTCAAAATCGCAATGGGTCCGATAGCGTCCAGGAACAACGCATGAACATTGCGCAACACACTAAACTTTAATTAAGTCAAGCATTAACGGGAGCAATTCGTGTACCTAAGTAGTTGCGACGCTGCGTTCGTCGTAGTTTTTTACTGGTACGCTTGCTCGTGCTCAGTCGCGACGGCACGCGTGCTCGAGCTTGGTCAGGAGGACAGCACGAGTTCACTGGACTGGGAATTCGAAGTGCATTTTGCTGCTAGAGGATCAAATCGCCGGCCGTTTGAGTGTATGAGAATTACGGAGCGATAGGGAATTTCCAGAATTTGCGTACAGCCTTGGGCTCTTTCACCAAGATAAGCTCTCGCACGTGCTTGGTCTTGCCGTCCTCTACGACTTCAATCTCTTTATCGCTCCAGTCCAAATACCAACCCTTGAATTTTCCTTGGACTGCTTTGATAGGGGCCCCGTTGCTGCGAATGTCAGGCAGCGCAGATAGATCCCATTCATCGCAGAACTGTGCTTGCTTGTTCGTATTGAAGACAACGACTGGGTTGTCGCCGTCGAGTGCGTAGCATAGCGGTAAGAGTTCTTCGTCGCCGCGAAAATGAATCAGCTGATCGCGGCCGCTCCTTGTGCACAGGTTGCAGAGGTTCGCTTTCGGCTCAGCGCTGCGCATCACGTAGGGCTTGTCGGCAATCACGTAGAACACGTAATCGTTATCGTGGACACCGATGCCGAAAAGCTGAGCGGAGGCGACGGAAATTATGAAAAGTAGGGTAAACATCGATTCCCACCAGTGCTTTGACCACATTGGGCTTTAAGGTTAGCCGCACTCGTAGCCTGGAACCATTTGTCCCCAGCGCTCTTTGAATGCAACTTAATGTCTGCGGGACGAGACAGCCCCATTCTACGCCACACCGAAATCAAATTGTGCTAAAGCCCTAACAGGCGGCTGAAAAAGTCGATTTGCAAATAATCGCAAATAAGTGCAAATTAGTGTGGAACAACACTAACCCGAAGCGTGGGTTTTGAAGTTACGTTTCTCGGGTTTTCGCAACCCGAAGCGTTAGCGAGGGACCGAGTTACGGCGTCGATACGACGGTTCAGAAAGGTCCCTCGCTAACGCTTCGGGTTACTTTTTCGGCAGCCCGCTAATTACAGGCGCACCCAATCTTTAGCTCGGCTGAGATGGGTAGCTGGCGTGCCGATTTTGGCTTTGGCGATATGCGGCATCCAAATAGCCCGTTCGACCAGATCGATCAGTGCATGCGGGTCGATGGGTTGCAGAAGACTGTAAACACCGCCATGAGCGTGCAGGCGACTGGACCATTCGGCGGTCAGTTGCGGGACGAGAAAAATGACCGGCACGTCCCGCGTTTTATCGAGCGAACGAAGCCGCTGCGCGAATTCGCAGCCGCTTTTTAGATCGTCAATCGCCAGCACGATCAAATCCAGTTCACTACTTTCGATGGCTTTCATCGCCACCTCTTCGGTCCGAGCCAGCAGTGCGCGGTGACCTTGCATGTCCAGGACTGAGGCCATTGCGGTCAGCATGAGCGGATCGCGGTCAATCACGAGAATCGATGTTGGCGACTGATCGATGCGGCGGATTTCCATCTTTTAGCTCACATGAAACGTAAGGCCTGCCTGTGCGATTCGCCAGGCAAAATCTCGCCCCTGACCGGCAAGATAACAGTTATGAGTTACCAGAATCTGCGGCAAAAGGGAAGTTCAGAGTATTGGCGGGATGGCTGTGGCGCGGGTTCAGGCCGCAAAAACCGGTGGCGATGCCTATCCGCTGTTTTCCTAATAACCGCCACCTGACGCGAAAATGCCGCACCACCCCTCTTGGCGATTTCGTTTCCTTTAGGCTTGGCTAAAGAGAATCTGGCGACAATAATGTGGTGCTAACCTCGCATTTGGCTCGCCGAACACCTCGGCGCGGCTGCATACCCACCCAACCGACTCTTGGTAATATGAATTCATACGCGCGACTCGGAACTTTAGGTATTCTCTCCATCGTGGCTTTGCGAGTCTGCATTGGTTGGCACTTCTACATGGAAGGTGCGACCAAGGTCCGAGGCAATGACTTTTCCTCGGTGGGCTTCCTCAACGCTGCCAAAGGTCCATTGGCGGACAAGTTCCAGTCGTTGATTTGGGACCATGACGGCAAGATACGTTTGGATCAAAAACGCGTAATTGAGATCTTCAAAGCTGGGGCCGAGGACGCTTCGAAACACTTCGGCTTTACCGAAGAACAAAACCAAGAGCTGGCCAAGGTAACCAAACAGTTCACTGACAAACTTAACGACGAAGTCTACAAGCCAGCCTCGGACGACATCATCAAGTTTACCAAGGGACAAGAGCGCATTGCCAAGATGGAAAGTTCGGACATGTACCAGTTGGAGAGCATGCTCGGGCAAAAGGACAAAATCAAGACAGAGCTGGCCACTGGTGTGAAGCCGACTTTGACGAAGGTCGAAGAAGTTTGGAATCAGTACGAGAATCGGCTCAACGCCATCGCCAACTCAACGCAATGGGACTCGGTGGGCCGCTACCAGTTGGTGAAACCGGGGCAAGGACCGCTGTCGACTGATACTGTTGACAAAATCATTCCCATCTTCGACATGGTGATCGGTATACTGTTGATTATTGGCTTGCTAACGCCCGTTGCGTCGATTTTGGCTGCCTTGTTTTTGCTGAGCGTGGTGCTGACGCAGATGCCTGGCTATCCCGGATCGGCTCCGACTTACTTCCAAGCTGTCGAGGCGATCGCGCTACTGGTTTTGGCAGCTACAGACGCGGGTCGCTATGCGGGGTTGGACTTCCTTCCCTGGGCATGGTGGAACCGCAAAGCAGCTAGGGCCGATTCAGCTCGTGTTGCCGCCGTTAGATAATATTACAGTTAGAATTTACAGTTGGGGGCAAACCCCGAAAAAGTAAACTTCATTCCACAACCCCAAAGTCAATTCAGCTCATACTTCAGCCATACTAAGGTCCCGTCATGCAAACGCTAACTGCAGAACAAAAGCAAATTGGCCAAGACAACTACTACGAAGCTGTCGGCGTTACCCGTCGTGACTTCATCAAGGGTGTCGTTAGCACTGGCGCTGTAACCGGAGCCGGCCTCGGCGCGATGTACTTCGGCTACGGTAAGATGTCCCAACAAGTTCGTGTGGGCATCATCGGCGTCGGCGACGAAGGCAACGTGCTCATCGGTGGCTGCACTCCTGAGTATGTTCAAGTCAAAGCGATCGCTGATATCCGCCCCAGCAGTATCCACCGCGCGTTTCATGGCGACTGGTCCAGCGACGCTGCGCTGGCCGCTCGACCGGGTTTGATCAAGCAATACGGCTATGCGTCTGAAGATCAAGCGCGTAAAGAAATCAAGGTTTACGATCAGTCCAACGGCGGCATGCAAGCTCTGCTGGACGATCCCGACATTCAAGCTGTGATTATTGCTCTGCCGCTGTTTCTGCACGCTCCAATCGCCATTCAAGCGATGGCGCGAGGGAAGCATGTGCTGACCGAAAAATTGATGGCTCACAACGTCGGCCAATGCAAGGCTATGGCTCGTTTTTCAAAAGAAACGGGTCTACATTGCGCCACTGGTCACCAACGGCACTACAGCGTGTTGTATGACAATGCAGTTCACTTGCTGCGTTACGGCTTGCTCGGGCAACTGCACCATGTCCGCGCACAATGGCACCGTGGCAATCTGCCAGGTAAAGACAGTTGGCAAATGCCATTGCCAGGCGGTGAAGTGCTGACCGTTAACGGCAAAGGCAAGAAGATCAATAAGATCGCCGATCAACTGAAAGAGTTTCGGGATGATCTTCAAAAAGCTCCCGATAAGCTCGAAGAAGAACAACTGCTCAAGAAAATTGCCCAGTGGGAAGCTTGGGAGGCCGATGCCAAGATCGACGCCAAATCCCACGGCTATGAAGACATGCAACTTAAGGAGCGTGTTCGAACTGCCATGGAAGAACTCTGCCGCTGGCGACTATGGGAACGAACCGGTGGCGGTCTGATGGCTGAACTCGGTAGCCATCAGCTGGACGCTTCGACCATCTTCTGCTCCGCGCTGCGTAAGGATGGCTCAAAAGCTCACCCGCTGAGCGTGCATGCGGTCGGCGGTCGTCACATCTTCCCGATGGACCGCGAAGCTGAAGATCACGTTTACTGCATGTTTGAATTCCCTGGACCAGAGTATGACGCCGATTTCGATAAGGGCTACAACAAAGGCGAACCAGTTCCGTCCTACGAGCAGGACCCGAACAAGAAGATCGTTGTCACTTACTCATCGATCAATGGCAATGGATTCGGCGGTTACGGCGAAGTCGTGATGGGCACCAAGGGCACGATTGTGCTCGACAAAGAATCGGAAATCCTGCTCTACAAGGATGCCGACACAACCACGAAAGTTGGCGTTAAGGCGGACAAGGGTAAGTACACCCTCGACACGCAAGCCAGCGGCAACTACGCAGCAGCGACCAACGCGAAAGCTGCTGCTGCTGGCCCAGTCAGCCGCGGTTACACCGAAGAAATTGAACACTGGGCGTGGTGCATCGCCAACCCGGCTCCTGAGAACAAACCTCGTTGCTACCCAGAAGTTGCTATGGCTGACGCGATCATTGCACTTACCACCAACGTTGCTATGGCCAATGGTGCGAAGGGTCAACCTGGCTATATCAAGTTTGATGAGTCTTGGTTCGATCGTGACTCCGACGCAACGCCAGACGGAAGCAACCCAGTTTCTGAACTGGAACGCATGAAGTCTTGGAAGATCGTGTAAGGGTATTGATTAAGCGTATTTCGTGGATGTAGCGGAATGCGTCAAGGGCTTGTCGATCATTGGGTAGCGGAAGCCGTCAAGGCTTTCGAGGGTCACCGCCGTATTTTCGATTTCCTGAAGGGTTAGCGGCGGTTACCAGAGTAAAAAACCGGGGCTAACGCCCATCGGTTAATCCCGCTGATTTACTGATTTACTCTGCGGATCGTTCGGTTGCTCGCTAACTTGAGACGGGGTGACGAATGGCGACAAGGGCTGAGGTTGTTAGCAGCCTACGCTTCGCCGAGTCGCAACATCCCGCCGGCTGGTCCTCGAAAGCCTTGAAGCATTTCGGGAACTGCAGCAATGGCTCTCGAAAGCCCACCGACAGCCTGCGCCATACGGAAGCAAGAGTTCTCTCGAAAATTTCGAGCCCAATCTAAAGCATAGCTCATAAAAACCGCTCATGCAGTTTTTTTGAGCTAGTTACTTGCCGGATTGCGTCACTTGCTCCTGGATTGATTCAGCTCACGGAACTGTTTCCAAGAGAGCAGTTTAATCCCCTGCTCCTTAATGAACTTCCGCGTCGCTGGGTCGGTGAATAGGGCACGATCTTGATCGCGGCGAGCGGCGCTGTCGGTGATCGCTCGCAGTTCGTCTCCATCCTGACCGCAGTGAATAATCAACTGCGTCACTCCCGGTTTGATCTTGGCTATTTCGTCAAAGTACAGTTGTTTACGTTGCTCTGGGACATTACCACCGTAGAACTGCAACATGCCATCGAGAATCGGCAGCTTGCGTTCCTCCAGCTGAGCGACACAGTCTTTCAATCGATCAGCCAGGGCGGGGTGATCGCGAGCCGTCTCCGGATCGAGCTGCCTGAAGAACAGAATCGGTAGATTGTATTCCAACGATAACGCTACATAGACTTCGACGAGGTCTGGGCGACTAACGACCGCTCCCATATGAGTATCGAGGTGGCTGAGCGGCACTCCGAAGGCAAGCGCCTTATCAATCTGCGCCTTCAATTCCACTTTCACTTCGTCTGCTTTTGCATGCGCGACCACTTGAGCGACGTTGTCCCACAGGAAGCCTTCGGGGTCAATCAAGCTGGGCACGCGGTCTTTCGAAGCCACGGGGCCCCAACGATAATTTTCCCACTCGGAATTGAGAGTCAGATGGATGCCATAGTCGAACTGAGGGTGAGTCTTTGCATAAACAGCAAACTCCTTAAACCAAGGGCAGGGGACCATGATACTCGCCGAGGTAACCAGGCCGCTTTCTAGCCCCGCTTGAGTGGCAACATTCACGGCATGTGACATGCCCGCGTCGTCGGAGTGAATAATCAAATAACGGGGCTTTTCCTGGCCGACACAGGCTTGCGCTGGGAGCAAAGCCAAGATGACCCACAAGAACTTGCAATTCAAATTCAAAAACATATTTCCCTGCGCGAATGGAGCGTGTTGAGCATTGTCTAAGGTGCCTATTGTAACGTCGGAGGACAGAGGATGAACCAAGCCCCTCGCTCTACTTAGCTTACTCCCAGGATGGATTTGCCAAGTGTCAGATGGTGCCAGCCACCTTACGCCCCAGCCACCTCACTTTACGCCCGACAACATCATCCGAGGGATCCAGGCCAATAGCCGGGGCAAGCGGAGCGCCACCACCGTGATGGCCGCGTGAGTGTCGATCGCAAGTAGCGAGGCGAACAATTCACTCGAGCGGCTCGCGTTCGAATGTTATTGTCCTGTTAGCTAAAATTAAGAGCGATCTTGTTACCCAAATCCGTCGGACATCTTCATGACTAGCGACAAAAAACAACTAACACTATCGCTTTTGATTTCTGCATGCGTCGATCCTGAAGAGTTGCTGGTAGCCTCCGATTTAATTGAAAGTAGCGGCTTTGAAGATTCTGCCGAATTGCTTAGGCAGGTATACGCGAACATCAGACAGAGGCACTCTGAGACGTTAGCTGCAGCGGCAACTGAAGAAAGTGATACTCCGTTGGAACCGCGTCAGACTGTCCTGCAATTCTTCAACGTTGGAAGAATTGCACAGAGACTAGGGGAGTCAATGAGCGGTATTGGTCAGCGCCAAGTACGCGAACTAGCAATACAATTGGAGAATTGGTTGGTTGCAAATGGCGTAACCGAGTCAAATGCGAGGCAATTCACTCTAGAGCAAGTCAACCGCCCGAATGCTCCCGTGCTTGTATTTTTATTGCATCAGAAAAACGGATCTCTAGTTGGGGAAATTAGCATCGAGAAACCGATTTGCGGCTACTAAATAGGCATGCAAACGCGTTGAGCCAGCTTTCGCTGGCTGGCACCATGCGACTTCGGCTAGCTTGCTTGCTAGCAACACGCGCGCACATTGCTCGCAATGCAGACAGAAGGTGGGTAGCACCTACCGTGGCAATTGCTGGCAAATCAGTTGGAAGGTGGGTGGCACCTAGCGCGATAGGGCGATTGTAACGTCGGAGGACAGAGGATGAACCAAGCGCCTCGCAGCAGCAGATATGCGATATCGCGAGTTGCGTGGGTCGCTCCTGCCAGGTGCGACCCTGTCTCGCCTGAGGTGGCTGGCACCATACGCCTTAGGCTGGCAGACACACGCGGTTGTTGCTAGCAAAACAGCCAAAAGGTGGCTGGCACCTTGCGCGGTCGGCTGTGTCGGTGAGTGAGTGGGTCGCTCCTGCCGGGTGCGACTGCGGCTTGCTGTAGGTGGCTGGCACCATGCGCCCTAGCCTGGCTGGCAACATGCGCGGTTGTTGCTAGCAAAACAGCCAGAAGGTGGCTGGCACCTTGCGCGATGCGGGTGAGGTTACATCCGACAAAAGTTCCTGCACAGCACTTACTAGCACGACATGTAGTAGCAGCAAATGGCTCGACTTTACCATTTGTTGTACTAGCAAATGCGGCAAAACGCTTTTGTCGGCTGTGTCGGTGAGTGAGTGGGCCGCTCCTGCCGGGTCCTAGCCTGGCTGGCAACATGCGCGGTTGTTGCTAGCAAAACAGACAGAAGGTGGCTGGCACCTTGCGTGATAGGGGCGGGTCGCATCCTCCAGAATGCGTCTCCTTGAAGCCGCTGGCGCGACGAACGAACCGGGCAGGCGTTCGGCGAAGTGCCGGGTTTCTGGGTTTTTCCTGCATCCATTCGTGTGTCGACTGCGAATAAAGTCCCGAGATAGGGTCGAGTTCGTCGCCGACCGCCCTGTTTTGTGTGTATCAATCGGCGGCCTGAAGTATTATAATTTCAGCGGCTTTTCTCGCTTCTAGTGTGGTCTTCAAAGTAGGGTTTCCAGTTGAATTCTCAAGAAATTCCCTCGTTATCCCTGAAAGACAAAGATCCAAAGCGGGATAGCGCATCCTCATTGGATGCCCGTGTTCGATCCCTCAAAATCGCCAAGGAAGATCGCCTTGACAACCAGCGCCCCAGCAGTCGTTTCCCATGGATGCTGGCATTTGCACTGTGTATTCTTTGCGGCTGGTTGGCTTATCGCGACGACGAAATCATGGCCAAGCTGGGTTTTGCTCGGCCGGTAGAGGAGAGCAATTCTGCGTCCGTAAATGCTCCCAACACGCTGGCTTCCAACACGACGAATTCTAATTCGTCGAACACCGCAGCCCCGGCTGGCTCCCAGAACGCAAGCCAGCCAATTAATTCTACTCCATCCGTATCACCAGAAAAATCGACCTCGCCGAACCCAATAGCCCTTGAGTCGCGCGGCTATGTGATTGCCAAGCACCAGGTCTTGGTTAGTCCACAAGTCAGCGGTCGCATATTGACGCTCAACATCGAAGAGGGGCGACGGGTCGTGAAGGGGGAGATTCTCGCGGAAGTTGAACGGACCGAGTATCAAGCCGACTATGACCAAATGCGAGCCACACTGTTGCGCAGCAAAGCCGAGTTGTCCGAATTGGAAGCTGGGTCGAGGCCCCAAGAAATTGCCGGTGCCTTGGCTGACCTCCAAGAACAAGAGGAAGTCCTCTCACAACTGGAGTCCGAATACAAACGAATGAAAGATGCCGTGCGATCGAACTCTGTTTCAGTCGCCGAGTTTGAACAAGCCCAAGCAAGTTATTTGAGTACCAAGAAGCGGGTTGAAAAACTGCGCCAGTCGCATTCACTGATGAAAGAAGGCCCACGCAAAGAACGCATCGAAATGGCGCGTGCGGCCGTCATCCAAGCGGAAGCGAATCTGGACAAATCAAAATGGCGTTTGGAAAATTGCACGCTGCGAGCACCCATTACGGGCACAATTCTCAAGAAGAATGCCGAAGAGGGTAACTTGGTGAATCCAGTTGCCTTTAGCGGATCCACCAGTGTGTGCGACATCGCGGATTTGTCCGACTTGGAAATCGACTTGAACATCCAGGAGCGCGATGTCTCCAAGATTTATGTCAATCAACAATGCGAAGTTCGTTCGGAGGCGTTTCCCAAGCGCGTGTACAAAGGCACGGTATCTCGATTGATGCCAATCGCTGACCGGGCCAAGGGAGCGGTGCCAGTGCGTGTGGCTGTGAAGGTCCCCGAAGAGGAAGAAGGAGTTTATCTCAAACCAGAGATGAGCGCCATCGTTGTGTTCTTCGGGACCGCGCCGCAGTAAGTACCAGGCAGTTGTGCCAACGGACCGAACGGCACTAGCCAACGAAACTTAAGGGGTGCCGTTTAGCTGCGGTGGCGTCAACACTGTCCCATGAACTGCAGTTGAATGGTCTCTGCACGCGACCAGCGGAGCGTCGCGGCACACTAGCCACCACAGTGGAACATGGTAGGCTGATACGCCTGCTACCCTGGCTACTCATAACATTCCGCTAATCACCAAGGTACCAATCGAGTGACCGCCAATCCTATTGTTAGAGTCTCGCATGTGTCTCGGTATTTCAAGCGAGGGTCGGAACGCGTCAATGTCCTCAACGACTTAGACCTCGAAGTTCCTGAAGGCCAGTTCCTCGCGCTTATGGGCCCCAGCGGCTCTGGCAAGACCACGCTGCTAAATCTGATCGCGGGCCTGGATACACCTAGCGAAGGCGAGATTTGGGTTGGCGATCGCTGCGTTTCAAAAATGACCGAAGCCCAACTTGCTCGCTGGCGAAACGAACACGTTGGCTTCGTGTTCCAGTTCTATCATCTGCTGCCAGTTCTGACCGCGTATGAGAATGTAGAACTGCCATTGCTCCTGTTGCCCTTGAGTCCCCGGAAACGTCGTGAGCAAGTCATGACCGCACTTGAGCTAGTCGGCCTTAACGATCGCAACTCGCATATTCCTAGCCAGCTTTCTGGGGGCCAACAACAACGTGTCGGCATCGCACGAGCCATTGTGACTGATCCGACCTTGATTGTGGCCGACGAACCGACGGGGGATTTGGACGCAAAGTCAGCCCACGAGATCCTCGATCTACTCAACGTCCTGCAGCGGTCGCTCAACAAAACGATCCTAATGGTAACGCACGATCTTCGAGCCGCGCGACGCGCCGATCGAATTCAGCACCTCGACAAGGGTCGATTGGTGGACCAACCTGACGAAGCACTTTACGAAGCGGGTTAGGAGAACCATTCATGAAATTTTTGATGCTGATTGTCAAGAACCTACGACGCAACTTGGTCCGCTCCATGCTGACCAGCGCGGGGGTCATGGTACTGGTGTTCGTAATCACATTGATCTGGTCGATTCTTGGATTTCTGGACATTGCAACCTCAGAAAAGACCAGCAACTTCAAGGGGATCGTTACGGAGAAATGGAGCATCCCCAGCCAGATGCCCTTCTCTTATGCCGCCACTCTTGAAAATGGGGCAGCTCGGGAAGAAACCGACGTCAAGCCGATCGATTCGATGACTTGGCAGTTCTTCATCGGTTCCACCGAAAAGGACAAAATGGGCTTCAATAGTTTCGTCTTCGCTTTTTGTATGGAGCCCAAAAAGCTCCTCACCATGATGGATGAGCTGGATTCATTGCAGCCAGGTCCCAAAGCAGATTTGGACAAAGCGATCAAAGCGATGGAAGCCAATCGGCAAGGGATCATCATGGGGCAAAAACGATTAGCTGCGCTGGAAAAGAAAGTAGGAGACCGCATCAAGGTCTTTGGAACAAACTACCGCGATATCGAGCTCGAATGCGAAATCGTCGGCACATTCCCACCCGGCCGCTACGACAACAACACTTGTATCAATCGCGATTACTTGAACGCGTCGCTCGAAGCCTACCAAACGAAAATGAAAAAACCTCATCCCCTCGCGAACAAGACGATGAACTTGGTGTGGGTCAAAGTCCCCAACAAAGACACTTTTGCGAAAGTCAGCACGCAGATCGACAAGTCTCCGATGTTTGCAACACCTCCGGTTAAGATCGAGACAGCTTCTTCCGGCGTCTCAAACTTCTTGGCCGCCTACAAAGACTTGTTGACCATTCTGCGCTGGGTGCTGGCACCTTCCATTATTGCTACTCTAGCTGTGGTGATATCCAATGCAATTAGCATCAGCGTCCGTGAACGCCGCAAGGAAATGGCAGTGCTCAAGGTCATTGGGTTTCAGCCCAATCAAATCATGTTTTTGGTGCTAGGTGAAGCAATCTTTTTGGGGGTAGTCGCGGGTTCAGTCAGTTCCATCGGAACCTACTACTTTGTGAACAAGGTTTTGGGGGGCATACCATTTCCGATTGCATTTTTCTCCAGTTTCCCTGTGCTTGACGGAGCACTTTGGTGGGGAGCCGCAATCGGTTTGGTGACTTCCTTTGCCGGTAGTATCCTGCCCGCTTTATCGACGCGATCGATCAAAGTGGTCGATGTCTTTTCTAAAGTTGCGTAATCCTAAAGTTAGCTGGGGTTTTGCGAGTCCAGCTACATAATTACCCAATCGCCCTTCACATCCAACACTGACCAACCATGAACACAATGCTCAAAGTGCCTTACGCGATTCTCAGTGTGCTCGGAATCATGGTGTTGTTTGCTTTGGTTCTCGGAGTCATCGTTTGGTTCTCGTGGACATTCATCACATTCGAGAATGCCTGGACTCTGATCCCAGGTTGCTTTGCTTTCTTCGGCCTCATGTTGGGCATCGTCTACTTGGCAAGGATCCCAATCGGATACAACATTCGGAATCTGATTGTCCGCTATCGGACGACACTCCTAACTGCCGTCGCATTCACCATGGTTATCGGTGTCTTGACTTTTCTGATGGGGTTCATCAATGGCCTCAAGCGATTAACGCAATCGAGCGGCAATCCGGAGAATGTAGTCGTGCTAGCGCAGGGAGCAACAGACGAAGGTATCAGCAACCTACCTTTTGAGAACATGGGAGACATTGCTCAACAAGAAGGTGTGGCTCGACACAACGACGAACCGCTCTGCAGCCGCGAAGCATACTTGGTACTCAGCTTGCCAATTGCTGAACCCAAACCAGGCAGCCCCAGCCGAAGATTGCTGCAAGTCCGCGGACTGTATGAACCAATCGCATCCGCCAAAGTACACAATTTCGAATTGCTGCCGGGCGGCGAGTGGTTTTCTGAGGCCGGTGTGCGTCCCTCGGAGGATCCCAACAAACAACCGATCGTCGAAGTTGTGCTGGGCGAGGGAATCGCGAAAGGGCTTGGTTCGGATCGCTCGGAAGCGGCTCGATTAGCGGCTAAGAATCCTGACACCCTCGTGGTTGGCGATACGATTCAGTTGGACACTCGCGAATTACTGGTGACTGGCATCATGAAAACCGAGGGTACAACTTTTGATTCAGAAGTGTGGGCCAAGCAAAGCGTTATTGGACCTCTGCTCGGCAAGACCAATTACACAACTTTGGTACTGCGAGCCAACAGCAAAGAGGACGCTCAAAAGCTGGAAGATTACTTCAGTGGCAAGGACCCAAGTAACAAGTATGAGAAATCTCAAGTCAACGCCTTGACCGAAACCAATTACTTCAAAGCCCTGGGCGAAACAAACCTGCAACTGTTGATTGGGACGATGGTTGTTGCGGCTGTGATGGGATTCGGTGGCGTGATGGGTGTCATGAACACCATGTTCGCCGCCATCAGCCAACGCGTCCGCGACATCGGTGTGCTGCGGCTTTTGGGTTTCAGTCGCTGGCGAATCCTCGTGAGTTTTCTGGTGGAGTCGCTGTTGATTGCGCTCCTGGGCGGGCTCGTTGGATGCCTGATTGGTTACCTCTTTGATGGATTCAAGGTGACCAGTATCGTCAGCAGCGGAAATGGACCGGCAGGCAAAGCGGTTGTGTTCCGCGTAGTGGTAGACTGGGGTGTGCTTGGGATTGGCCTGATGCTGAGCATGTTGATGGGCTTGGTCGGAGGGCTCATCCCCGCCCTCTCTGCGATGCGATTCAAACCCTTGGAATCTCTGCGAGGTTAGAACAGTAGCTTGAGACCGAGCATCCCCAATTGCGGGTGTTCAGTACTGCTTACGTTGCAGCCTCTTCTTGAATAATCTTAAATAGTCGGTTGATATCGACAGGTCTGGTTCGATGGACGGATCGAGCTGTTTTGCGACTGGTGGGATACGAAGCGCTCGTTAAGCGCTTTCGACATTTCCACTCCTTTGTCGCGAGATAGCTCATATCTGCCATAACATCTTGGATACGCCAACTACGAGTTTATCCAGCGTAGAACTCGCTGAATTACTCAGAGTCAATCTAATTCAAGAGCGAACTTGTCAAATGGCGGTTTTACAACACTTGAAAGTGTAGTCTCCATTTCACCTAACCAAGCGGGGAGGCCGTGGTGCTGTGCCACCCACTGCAACGCCTGGGTTCGGCGTCTTTCGAATTCGCTAGACTCCAAGATATCTGCGACAAACACCTGAGCTAACGCCTCGGCGCTTCCCTGCGGGACAAGGACTCCACGTTCGTTATCCCCTATCAGAGTACGTAAAGAACCACTGCAGTCCGTCGCAACAACCGCCGTTCCCAAGACCATCGCTTCCAAGGCGACATTGGGAAGACCTTCGTATTCACTGGGAATACAGAGTAAGTGCGATTTCTGAATCATGGGGTAAGGGTTGGACACGAATCCGTGGAAGGTAACCAGCTCGCCGATGCCCAGACGCTGTGCCGTTCGCTCAAGTTCAGCGCGATCCGGTCCATCACCAACAACATCCAGATGAATATGCTTGTCACTCCGCGAATTCGCAACCTGCAAGGCCTCCAGGGCCAAACGCTGCCCCTTCTCGCGGGACAGTCTTCCGACGACAATAATTCTCGTGCCTGATGCGATTGACGAGTATGACGAGTCCGTTCGCTGGGCCAACGCTTGAACCAGTTCGAGATCAACGGGGTTTGGGAGCACCCGAATCAGTGAACGATTCACTCCGTAAAAAGCAGCAGCATCATCAGCAACCTCATCGCTGACGGCAATCGTGACACATCCAGGTTGCCGATAGGCGGCCGCCAACAGTCGCTTTTTGAAGTACCTAAATCCTTCACGGCTCTTTTGGAAATCGGCACTCGGTGGACTGACAATGACCGACACCCTGGGTACGCGGGCTCTAGTCGCCGCGGCCGCCGTAACCAGCGTCATGTGAAACGTGCGGTCGTAAACAACGTCAATCTTAAGGTCACGAAATGCTTTCGCCAAATGGCGGACTTGCATGCGGCGAATCTGCCCCGGCCAATAACGCTGGCCTTCATCGAACTCGCTCCAAAAGGCCGTCACGCCGACATCTTCGGGCAATTGCTCTATGTAGTGCCCGCGGCGATAGAGCAGGTAAACACTTGGCGAGAACCGTTGGCGATCTAGTTTGGAAGCGAGTTGCCAGAGTTGTCGCTCACTGCCGCCACCTTCCAACGATCCACTGCAACACAATACTCGCAGAGGCCGCTTGGCAACAGCACTACTTGCCATTGGCCTCGTCCGACTTGATACGTTCACGAATCCTTACCAATTGCTCGGCCGCCCAAGGCTTACCTGCATACAGTTCAAGCAAGCTCTTGTAGTAGTTGATCAGCTCTTTGCCACTCAACTCAGCCTCGGCAGATCGAATCAGTTTCTCTAGCTGCGTCGTCGCAGGCGGAATCTCGAGCTTAAGTGTGGGCTGAGTCTTGCTCGCGTAGATCGCTAGCTCGACGAGTCTCTTTTCAATAATGCTAAGCCCATCGAGCTTACCGAAAACAGTGATAAATGACTCTAGCTTTCGCTGGTATTCATCTGGGTTTCTTTGTCGAGCCTCCAGACAATCCAAAAAGCCTTGGTCTAAAGCTGAAAGCGATTCGCCTTTTCGCGCTGCTCGCCGCTTCAGGGCTACAAAGGCTCTCGTCAAATCGTCGTCATCGGCAATTGCCTGAATCTCGGCCCGACGTTTATCTTCAGGAAAACGCTCCAGGAATTCGTTGATCATCGGTCGAGCGGCGGCAATCGCTTCGTCGTCGTTTGAATCCAGCTGCGCAGAAATGTCCTCGAACAATTGATCAGCTGAAGCTGGGCGGAACATCCACCACGCGGACGCAATACTGAACAGCAGTACCCCGATCAATGTGGCTATCGATGCGTATTGAATCCAATCGCTCTGTTGGGTATGGGTATCCGCGGCTGTCCCGAATACGCTAGCCCGCACATCGCTATCTGTTACTTGAGTGAACCGCGACCCTGCATTCGTCCCTGGACCAGTGGTCGTAATGGGATCTCCCGCCGAAGGCGGAGGAGACGAAGGTATCGGACGCCGCGTTTTATCAGTTCGAGCGGCGACGTTGGCAGGCGAATCACTTTTGGCGAGAACCGAAGTCCGATCATGATTGGTAATGAACGAATCGCTTGGCTCTTGAGGGGCAGTATTAACCGCCCCACTCGGCGGGGGCGCAAGCATCGTTGGCAGTTCATGCGTCGAGGCAACTTCCGGGTGAGTTAACCGTATTTCGTTATCTTCATCATCAGATAGATCTAGCGACGTTAGTTCCTTACCAATTTTCTCAACCGGTTTGCCATCTTCCTGAGTTGCTTTCGTCGGACTCGCAAGCTTACGCATTCCAGCTTGAATGGCTTTCAGACGATTTCCGATCACCAGCGCCGTTGGTGGCCGCTTTTGAGGATCTTTCTCAACCATCTCCTTGATCAACTCAGCTAACTCAACTGGGCAATTCGGTGCGAGCCCCATCAAGTCCGGCACTGCGTTATATCGCACCGCATACAGCACCTCCGGAACGCTCTTTCCACCGAACGGCGCCCGACCTGCCAACAATGCGTACAGCACACAACCCAGACTGTACAAATCGCTTCGGGTCGTGATCGTTTTGCCTTCGGCCTGTTCAGGCGGCATGTAGTCCGCTGTGCCAATCACCGAACCAGCCGCTGTCATGTCCGTAGAACCGAAGAGCTTGGCGATGCCAAAGTCCGTTAACTTGACCTGCCCAAGATCGCTCAACATCAGATTGGCCGGCTTCAAGTCGCGATGGATGATGCCCAGATCGTGAGCGTGTTTCAACGCAGCTGACGTTTCGATACCGATCTGTATCACATCTTCCCAAGGAAGAACTCGGTGCTGTCGCATGTGCTCGAGCAGTGAGTGCCCCGGGACATACTCCATCGAATAGAACAATAGACCTTGCTCTTCGCCATAGCCGATTAGTTCGACGATGTGCGGATGTTTCAGTCGCTTGAGCGTATCGATTTCGGCAGCAAAGCGACGACGAAAGCGGGATTGATCCGCAACTGCCGCCGCAATGACCTTGATAGCGACCTTTTCACCGCTGCGAGCATGCGACCCCTTGTAAACGGTCCCCATTCCGCCGCGGCCCAAGACTCCCTCCACGCGGTAAGGGCCAAAGTAATCAAATTCGGGCTGATTCATCGACAACTCCACCACTGACTCGGACACCGCGAGATTCTACACCGATCATCGTAAGTTCGATCTGCGGGCGGGTCACTGCTAAAGCTGCATTATAGCCGTGCCCCAGGCCAGACCAGAACCGAATCCACAAAGAAGCGCACGATCCCCCACACGCAATTGGCCACTGGTCATCGCTTCGTCAAGCGCTAGCGGAATACTTGCGGCACTTGTGTTGCCATAGCGATCTAAATTCACAAAAACTTTGTCGCGATCAATTCCAAAATCAGAAACGGCCGAATCAATGATCCTTACGTTGGCCTGATGCAAAATGAACAAGTCAAGTTGATCCACGGTCATGCCAGCATGCGCCAAACAATCCCGCGTGCTGTCGGCAACTACACGCACAGCCCACTTGAACACCGAACGACCTTCCATCCGCAGATAATGCTCGCCCGCCGCGAGAGCTTCGGCGGATAATGGTAGTCGACTGCCACCGCTGGGAATACACAGCATCTGACCGCCACAGCCTTCAGAGCCCAGCGTATAACTCAACAGGCCTTTGGACTGATCCTGCGTTGGCCTCAACAACACCGCGCCGGCTCCATCGCCAAACAGCGGATAAGTCTTGATGTCAGCCGGATTGATCGTACGACTCATCACCTCAGCACCAACCACCAGGGCACAAGTTGATGCACCCGAGTTGACGAACTGCCCCGCAGTGACCAACGCATACATAAATCCAGCACAAGCCGCGTTGATGTCCATTGCTGGCGCAATGCATCCCAGTTGGCGTTGTACATGGCAAGCGGTCGAAGGCGATGCATGATCCGGTGTAATTGACGCGACAATTATCAAGTCCACATCAGATGCGCTCACCCCCGCGCGATCCAAACAGTTTTGTGCAGCCAGCAACGCCAAATCACTCGACGCTTGATCTGGGGCGGCTTTGCGGCGCTCGAGAATTCCCGTCCGCTGTACAATCCAATCGCTGTCGCAACCGAGTGCGGACAAATCATCGTTCGCCACAATCAGTTCCGGAACATAGCTGCCCGTCGCGGCAATTTCGAATCCCGTAAGTCTACCCAACCGACTGCGTCCCGACCGAGCAATCGCTGGAGAAGGATTTTGTGCGAGGTCGAAGCGATTGATTTTTGGTGAACTAGAAGCTGCGAATGACATCCAGGGTGGTCTCGCGGTTTCGGGATTGAAAACCACGATGATAGCAGAAAAAACCGTTTTGGGATGGTCTAATTTCCCGTTTTAAGCCGTAGAAAGCACCGTTGCCGTCCGCTTGGGCTTGCAGTGGCTTGACTGAAACCGGAAAGACATGATTCGAGCAATCCACAGAAGCCGCCATTAGAAGGGGGCAGAGAGTGGGCAGAGACTTTTTTCGAAAATATTTCTTGAAATCCCAGCCTGTGCGCAACTGCGATGTATGTTTTCGTAACTGCGAAACGCGAGTGACTGGCTAACGAATCATTGCCCCTGATTCCTAGCACAATTGCCACCCGCGAGTCGCAGCGTACGGTTCCCATGAATCACTGCCCCGGATTCTTGGGTAGATCTTTGCGGTCGGTAGCCGGTTTTCTTCGTGCCCCAGCGAAAGAACCGGCTTCCGATTTTTCGCTGTCTTGGCGGCACAGCGAAGTAAGTGTTCCTCTCGCTATGACTTAAATCCAGGGGCTGAACTCCAATTTTTGGAGAAAAGCGAGTCAAGTTCGAACCTACATCCTGCCTGAAGCAATTTATTGCTAAAGATAGAACGTTCGTTTCGCGCCGGCCTGGAAACTTACTTAAAAGCAGTTTCTGATGATGCCGGGCAACTCGTCAAACTCTTGTGTTACTTCGTCTACAACCAACTGGGCACAACCTACTGGCGCTCCCACTTGGGTCTCCACGCTTGACTTCGAATCCACTTTCGATCAAGCCAAAACTCAAGCACTCGATGCAATCCACCAGTGGTATCCGCAGCGTCAATCGCAGACTCTCGACTTATCTGAGGTCGAAGCCTGTGTGGCAATCAAGAATCATGAACGGGCCATCGTTCACGACAATCCTGCGTATCAGTTATTCTTCTCCCGCGTCGCTACAACGCAGGGAAAATCCACGGATGCACACTCCCTTTATCGTTCCTCAAAGCTTGCTCAGAACACCGACGAACTGATCGCAGAGGGTATTCGCTCACTCGATTGTGAGCACGAGGGCAAAGATGCCTCGGGACTCTTGTTTAACTTTCGCACCTTCAAATGCCAACTTGGTGAGCTTCGCGACCCTAACTATTTCATCTTCAGCCTCACGCGCCCCATCGCCTGCCTCGGCAAACTTGAAACCGATCGCGAACGCTCCTTGATGGATTTGCTCGAGATTTTTCAGTCGCTCGATGCGATCGACCAGCGAACTTGCCGCATGGATGCCCGAGGTGAAACCACCAAAGACATCGCCGCTGCAGTCAGCATGTCTCCACGCGCCATAGAAATCCGTCGCAGAAAGATGTTTGAGCTGTTTGGCGTCGAGCGTCCCATGGAACTTGTGCGGATCACCATCCGACTAGAAGAACACGGCCTACTACCAAACTAGCGGCCTTCAATTAGGGTTGGTTAACTTGTTAGCCGACCGAGATAGCCTTGATCTTTCGAGCATGAATAATGAACATGACGAATGATTCAGGCCTTGGCATGCCCCCGAACCTCTGCGAAGCTATTAAGCTCTTATGCTATGTGTAGTCGTGGACACGTGATTACTGCCCTGTGAATTACTACCACGCACACTCTCAGCTCTCCTGCGCCTAACCACACCGCCAAGCCCTTTCGATGAGCCCAACTGAACAACCAGTCACATCGCGAATTCATCCTCGATGGGGCGCGATCTGCATGGTCTTGTCAATTGTATTCTTCAGCGTCAACTCGCTAACGCTCAAGCACCTCGATCAGTCGCACGTCAGCCCTTGGATAGCGCTGCTGTTTCGAGCGGGTGTGGGAATGATTTTTGTAGGGTTAATGTTCGGATTTGGGGGCCAAGTCAGCTTTCGACGGGCTTTAACCGATCGCATGCTGGCCTATCGCGGACTGCTAGGCGTTTTAGGGACCATCGCGTATTACTTGACAGTTCCTGCCTTGGGGGCCGGCAAGGCAACTTTGATTAGCAGCACTTATGTCGTTATCTCTGGACTGATGGCCGTATGGTTTCTTAAGGAATCCTTTAGTGCCGGAAAACTCGCGGGGAATGCACTCGCCTTCGTAGGCTTGACCCTATTACTTACCATGCCGACTCAATTGGTTGTCTTGGGGTGGGCTGACTGCGTGGCCGTATTGGGAGCCTTCGCAGCCGCAGGCACAGTGATCGTAATCCGCAAGCTAACTCTCACAGAATCGACTGCGATGATCTATACCTCGCAATGCGTTTACGTGTTGTTGGGCGCGCTTCCAATGGCTGCGGTTGAATTGCAACGCAACCCACTAGGCATGGCGAGTTTTGTGAAGCTCGTTCTCGCTGGAATCAGTGCCACCATAGGCCAACTTGCCATGACCGAAGGCTTCCGACATCTGAACGTGGCCGTCGGTGGTGCATTTCAGATCTGCCTACCAGTGATCATTTCGATCGGAGGCGTGGTGCTATTCGGTGAATCATTTAGCAATGCTCAGATGCTTGGGGCTGCTCTAATTCTCGGTGGCTGTTACTGGGTGATGATCGTTCGCTAACTTCGAGCATTACACTTTCCGCTGCATTTCAACGCTGGTTACATGCAATGGCGCACAAACTGAAATGCTATCCTGTTCTGGATCGACGATGACCATTTTCGTCTTCGTCAGCACAACATTTTCTGGGTGTTTGACCAACTGCGTCTGCCCATTAGGCATGTCCACCAAAAATGGCTCAAAGGGGCGAGCATTCAAAAACTCCCGCATGTTCGAGCCTTATCAGCCGGAAGGGGCGGGTTTTGTTGTTGGTGGGTTGGGGCGTTCACAACCCGACGCGGGGGCGGGGGTGCGGGTGACGGAGGCGGCAT
>JANRMD010000503.1:0-5803 GCA_033761895.1 Pirellulaceae bacterium
CTTCCTTGGTTTGGTGGGTGAGGTGATATTCCTCATCAGACCTTGGAAGGGCTTTTTTGACATCATCAACTAGGAAAACAAGGAAGGCTGCGAAGCTTTTTTTCCTGGTGGGAGCGAATTTGTAATTTGCGGTACTAGCGCGTTCCAGCTGATCGGGCCGCAGGGCGCTAGCCCCGGTTTTCTTCGTCAGCCCTATCAGTCGTCCGCGCAAAAACCAGACGCTAGGACTCCGGACGCAGGGCCCGCATGATTGGGCCCGCATGATTGCGGTGGGGAGGAAAGCTCTTGGGGTAGTTTTGGGGGTAGGCAAATTTGGGCGCTATTTCAATTTTGCGCTCGAAGGTGGGCGAGTGCTCGGTTTGACGGCGCGAGGTCGCAGTTTTCGCTGAGAAACACATGGCATTTCAGCCGTCATTAGCGTGTTTGCGGTTTTTAAGCCTCGCGAAAACGCTGGGACTGCATTAGAATACAGCCTTTTCTGTCCCCCCTTTCTACTGCTGCTCGTGTCCAATGCCAGTTCCTCGCGTCGTTATCGTAGGCCGTCCCAACGTCGGCAAAAGCAGCGTTTTCAATTGGTTAGCCGGTAAGCGACTGGCGATCGTCGACGACAAACCGGGCGTGACCCGCGATCGCATGACGACGCTGATCGAGCACAACGATCAGTTCTTTGAGTTGGTCGATACGGGTGGCATGGGAATCGAAGACGTCGATAACTTGACCAAAGATATCGAGCATCAAATCACGGTAGCCATTGAAGATGCCGATGTGCTGCTGTTCGTCGTCGATACTAAGACTGGCCCAGTTCCGCTGGACGAACATGTGGCTGAGCGGCTGATGAAGATCGAAAAGCCGGTCTTGCTGCTGGCGAATAAGACTGACCATCCTGGCCTTGATAACGCCACACACGAATTCCATCGGCTTGGTCGAGGCTGGTTGATTCCCATCAGTGTGCTTCAGAATCGCAACAAAGAGACGCTGTTTGACGAGATCCTGTCGCGCATGCCGAAGCTTGAGCCCGATCCGGTCGACACCAGTGCACCACGCATGAAGATCGCGATTGTGGGCCGCCGCAACGTGGGCAAAAGTACATTCGTCAACACGCTCGCCCAAGCAGAGCGGATGATCGTCAGTGAAGTGCCGGGCACGACACGTGACAGTGTCGACGTGCACTTTGATCTCGATGGACATCGCTTCATTGCCATCGACACACCTGGACTACGACGTAACAAAAGCCGCCGGACCGACATCGACTTTTACGGTTTTCACCGAGCCCAGCGGAGTATTCGCCGCGCCGATTTGTCACTGCTGTTTTTCGATTGCATGGAATCGATCAGCAAAGTCGACAAGCAGCTTGCGCACTACATCGAGCAGAATTTCAAGCCCGTGATTTTCGTGGTCAACAAGTGGGATAAGGTTGCTGGTGAAGTGCCCACGGAACGCTGGGTGCGTTACTTGCGTGAGCATTTCCCAACGATGGCTTACGCGCCAATCGCCTTTATCACTGGCCAGACCGGCAAGAATATGAAGGCGCTGCTCAACCACGCTCAGATGCTCTTCAAGCAAGCCAACACGCGAGTTTCAACGCCGACCATTAACAAGTTGATCAAGGCTGCGTTGCATCACCAACAACCGCCGATGTACAGCAACAAGCGTCCGAAGATTTACTTTGCGTCGCAAATTGCCGTAACTCCACCGACGATCATCATGATGTGCAACAACCCGGCTGGATTTCCGCCGTCTTATTTGCGCTATCTACTGGGCGTATGCCGTGACCATTTGCCCTTTGGTGAAGTGCCTATCAAGTTCTACATGCAGAAACGTGATAGTGGTTCACCGAAACCTAAACGCCTCTCGGCTGACGGAGTCGAAATGGTGGAAGAGGAAGAACTCATCGAGCCGTTTGACGATGAAGATTTTGGCGATGACGAAATGATGGATGGCGAAGGTGCGGAGTTGATCGATATCGACATGGAAGACCCTGTCGATGACGATAAGATCTACGACTAGTGCTCTGTCCACGTGAGAGTCGCACAATTGTGTCAATTGTAGCTGCAACAATTTTCTCAATCGTAGTAGCAACAATTGAGACAATTGTGCGACTCTCCGCGGTTTTCATTTGGTGTGAGCAACTTTGCCGGCGAGGATGGTCAATTCGACGTTGGCTTTTAGCATGTCAGCTGGGTCGCACTTGAGCAAATCAACGTCCCAAAGTACCAAGTCGGCGCGTTTGCCGACTTCTAGTGAACCGAGTTCAGAGTCTTGGAAGGCAGCGACCGCTGGCCACAGTGTATAACTCAATAGGGCCTCTTTGCGCGTCATGCATTGCGAGGCGTAAAACACATCTCCGGATGGAAGTTGACGTGTGGCGGCGGCAAATAGGCTCGCCCGCGGATCGACGCGCTCAACCGGCGCATCGGTTCCATTGGGGATAATCGCACCGTTGTCGATCAGCGACCTCCAGGCGTATGCGCCTTGAGCGCTACGTCGCTCTCCCAAGCGGGTTGGGACAAAGCCTGCATCGCTGGTGCAATGATTGGCTTGCATGGCTGGAATCACGCCCAGTTTCCCGAAACGCGGGATATCATCCGGGGAAAGGTGCTGCGCATGTTCGATCCGCCAGCGATGATCCTGCTTGACGTCCGGACCTAGAACGCGCTCGTAAACATCCAGCACTTCGCGATTGGCGCGGTCTCCAATCGCATGGACACACAACTGCCATTGATGCTGTTTGCACAGCACGGCGATCCGTTCGAGTTCATCGAGCGCGAGCGTATTTAGCCCAGCGCTGGTGGCCAAGTCGCTGTAGGATTGGAGCAACCACGCGCCGTGCGAACCTAGAGCGCCATCGATCGAGGCCTTAACACTGCGGACATTCAAGAATCCGTCATCGACATTTTCGAATCGATGCTTGGACATTTGCGCAGCTAGTTTATCGCTATCTTCGCGAATCATCACGGACATTCGCACCGGCAGTTCGCCGCGGCTGGCGAAATCCTTGAGCAGACGCGCGGTCGCAAAGCTGCTGCCAGCATCATGTACGCAAGTGATCCCTTGGCTCAGGCAGGCTTGCCCCGCCAACTTCAACTGCTGTGCAACGACTTCCCGCAACTGGGCATCGCTCATGCGTTCTGTGCTGCGGGCTTTGGCTCGCCAGACTAACTCTTGAGCATTTTCGCGAAAGACGCCGATCGGTTCGCCGCGTGTATCTTTGAGCAGTTCGCCGCCGGCTGGGTCGGAGGTACTGCGATCCACGCCAGCCAACTTCATCGCGGCTTGGTTTGCGAAGTTTGCATGCCCGCTGGCATGCGTCAGTACAACTGGATGATCTGGCACAGCGGCACTCATAGCGGCGTGGTTGGGGTAGCCATCCACGTTGCCTTGAGGCGCTTGCTTCCATTTCGATTGGTGCCATCCACGTCCTTCGATCCATGTCCCCTTGGGAAGCAGCTTCGAAGCACGTTCGACTTCCGCGACGATCTCCTCCCATGACTGAGCTTGGCTCAAATCAAGTTGCTGTAACGATTGGCCGAGGCCAATAAAGTGCAAGTGGCTGTCGATGAAGCCTGGAGTCAAGGTTTTGCCGTCAGCATCGATCACTTGCTTGGCATTGGCTTCGTAGGCTCGGACCGCCTCGCGCCCACCGACGGCGATGATACGACCTTCACTTTCCGCCAGTGCACTGGCTTGGGTCATACTTTGATTGCACACTAATACGTTAGCGTTCACTATCACGATATCGGCGGCGCTGGATTGGGAAGGCTGTTGAGCCAACAGGCAAGGTTCAGCGATTAAGCCGAAAGTGATCAGAAACAACGCAAAACGCATACTGGGCATTAAGTTCTTCCTAATGAGTAACGTGTAGATGGGTTGATTGTCGCACGATTGTCCCAATCGTAGCTGTCCCAATCGTAGCTGTCCCAATCGTAGCTGCCCCAATCGTAGCTGCAACAATCGTAGCTGCAACAATCTTTGCTGTCGCAAACGTTGCTGCAACAATTTTTGCTGCAACAATTGAGACAATTGTGCGACACTCAGTGTTCTATTTCAATCGCTTTTCGAAGTAGTCAAAGAGAGCCTTATCAGCGGCTTCGGCATCGGCGCCTTTGAAGCCGTGGCCGGCACCTTGAAGTGTCAAGAGTTCAGCTTCAACGGCTGCGGCCTTGAGTTTATCGACGATCCAGACCGCTTGTTCGTGAGCTACGTATTTGTCTTCAGTGCCGTGGATGCACAATGTTGGGGCTGCGTCGGGCGTGACCCAATAAAGCGGGCTGCCGATGATGTGTGGCTTGAGATGTGTTTCAAGATTTCCGCCGAACCACAACGGGAGAACTTCGTGGGCATCGACGCTCTTGCCATAGGACTTGGTGAAGTCGCTGGGACCATAGACGTTTACGACGCAAGCCACGCTGCTCGATTGGTCTGGATTACCACCGGTTCCTTCGAACTGAGGAACATGAGCGGTGACGCCGAGGAACTGGGCTAGGTGCCCGCCAGCACTTCCACCCGTCACACCGATCTTAGCTGGATCGATTTTGTATTTGCTTGCGTTAGCGCGCAGCCACCGGACCGCAGCTTTGCAATCGTGCACTGCGGCCGGGAACTTATGCTTGGGAGCCAGGCGATAGGTAATGGAGACGGCAACGAAGCCTTTTTCAGCCAGCTTCATGCACAGCGCATCGTAGCTCTCACGTTTACCAGCCCGAAAACCGCCGCCGTGGATGCACAGCACGGCCGGCCTCAGTCCGTTCTCAGCCTTGGGCCGGGCGATGTTCAGCGCCAGCGATTCGCCTTCGGGTGTTGAGTACACGACGCCCTCCTCCCAAAGGATCGAGTCAGGTGGAGCGGCCGAAGCGGAGATTGTGAAGAGCATCGCGATTGACAGCAAACTCAAAGCTAGTTGGTGAGGCTTCATGGTGTGGGCTTTCGAGTGAGAGGAGGCCAAAGAGGTTGGACGCAATTATAGCTGGATCCGAAAGGCGAGTGGTGAACGGCGAGATCTGGCACTTGGCACCTAGCTTGCAACTGCGGCGAGTTTAACTTGGGCAGATTAAGCTATCTTCGCGAATGCTATCAACTTAATTTTGCCGTCAAAGTCTACGCAGTCGACTTATTCTTTGTGTAAAGAAACGTTGACGCAGACGGCAAAATGCTCAAGGATGGAAAAGTCGGATCCGATACAGAAGAAAGCGAATAATCCTCAAGTTCAAACTCGGCGTCTTTACGCCGACGGTTTGGGCGACAAGAGAGAGTTCAGAACAGATTCGGATAGGCAGGAAAGCCAACATAAGGACGGATTGCTATGCCAAGGACGGCATCATCTCAGGTTCAATCACGGTTAAACACTAAAGCTCGCCCCTCCGCAAATGTTCGCGCTGGAAACTTGGTGGCCAACACGCCCGTTTTGTTCCGGCTACCAGCCATTCCTACCGCGCCTGCTCAAGACTTAGCAGTGACCTTCTCGGAAGCTGCGGCCACTTTGCCAACTGCGACATTAGCTGCCGTAGCTCTTAACTCAGCTCAAACCGCACCGACGGTCACAGCAGCGCCAGCAGCCGAGCCGATGGGTGACGTCAGTGTGACTCCACATGCCGCTCCCAAGCAAACATGGTGGGAGCATTGGTCAAGCGGTATCGTATTGATCGTCTTGCTAATCGCGCTCGCGACAGCCAGCATCCTCGCGTGGCAAGGTAGCAGCAAAGGCAACTCCAAGTTACTGGCCGACACCGAAGCGGTAATTGACATACAAAGCGATCTGTCGAACATCGCCGTCCCCAAATTGGAAACGCAAAAGTTGGATGCTCCC
>JANRMD010000504.1:0-8488 GCA_033761895.1 Pirellulaceae bacterium
AGCCTCCAAGAGCGTCTGTTGAACGATGTCCGACGCATCTAGATAAGTGCGCAGCTTTGGGGAAAACATGCTTTCTGCGAGCGTGAGGAGGATCGGACGAAAACGCTCCAAATTTCGCGCAATTTGATTTTCGGACGTCATCATTATTCCTCACGGCGCATGCACCGATTTTAATCAGGTGAAATCATTGGACCTTGAATGAGTGGTTGATTTTCCAGTGCATTGATCTGATCAGCCGTCGGCGCTAGTTTTGATGTTGCACTAATGGCTGCTTCGTGCTGGCTGGTGGCGATCAGCAAGTTTCAAATTTTTTCGAAAAAAGAACTTACGTCGCGCACAAAACGAACAGAGCCGTCGCTTTCCAAAGCAGACTAACCCATAAATCCGCTTTTGTATTGGCTCCCAGTATGGAAATCAAGAACTTTGGCCTGAACATTCAACTGAGTCCGCGATACTCGTACACACCTAAAAACGAAGACGAAGTACTGGCTATCCTAAATCGCCATCGCGGTCAGAAAATCCGCACCATTGGGCGACTGCACTCGTGGAGTCAAATCATCGAAGCGGATGCCGTTTTGCTTGACCTGAAATACCTCGACAGTGTCCAACCAGGCGAGGAAGGCAACCAAAAGTATGTTGACGCCGGCGCGGGCTGCCAAATCAAACATCTGCTGCACGAATTAGCACAGCAGCGGGATTGGACACTGCCATCGGTTGGGTTTATCACCGAGCAAACTATCGCAGGCGCTATTTCATCAGGAACTCACGGGTCCGGTCGGCACTCGCTTTCGCATTACGTGCTGAGTGTAAGGCTCGCGTGCTACGATCCCACTAGCGGCGAGGCAATTATTCAAGAAATCACTTCGGGCGCTGAGCTTCGCGCGGCGCGATGTTCGCTCGGTTGCCTTGGAGTGATCCTAAGTGTGCGCATGCAGTGTCGTGAAAGCTATAGAATCGAAGAGCATTTCCGTGCGCATGGTCGACTTGAAGACGTGCTTGCGGCCGAAACAGAATACCCACTCCAACAGTTCTACTTGGTACCATGGCGTTGGAACTTCGTCGTCCAACATCGGCGTGAAACAGTTGCACGACAATCAGCGCTAATGCGAGTCTACCATTGGTACCGCTATCTAGTCTTCGATTTGGCCATGCATCTGATGATTCTATCCTGCGTGCGCCTCGTTCCTTCAGCACGTTTAGTCAGAGCCATCTTCCGTTGGATCTTGCCCAACTGCGTAATTCACAACTGGCGAGTCGTTGGTCCTTCAGCCTCCCAACTTGTGATGGAACATGAGCTGTTCCGTCATCTCGAAATCGAGCTGTTCGTTCAGAGGCGGAACTTAACGGACGCTCTCCAATTCCTGAAGAACGCGCTCATAGCGATCGATAGTGCTTCCCTTCCGCTGGAGCCCTCTTTCATCAACCAATTAACTGAAACGAAACTTGACAGCGCCCTGCAGGAACTGCGCGGACGCTATTGCCACCACTATCCAATCTGCTTGCGCAAGGTTCTGCCAGATGACACACTGATTTCAATGGCCAGCAGTGATTCTCGGACTCAAACCCACCCTGCGAATCAAGCCGCGCCTGACGAACCCTGGTACGCGATCACGCTGACCAACTATCAACGCGGCAAAGCCCGGGAAGATTTTTGCGAAGTAGCATCATTTTTAGCTCTAAGTATGTCGCAGCTCTTCGCTGCTCGCCCGCATTGGGGCAAGTTGTTCCCACTTAAGGTAGAGGACATCCGAAAGCTGTACCCGGGGCTCGAGCCGTTCAAGCTCATTCGCGAAAGTGTCGATCCCCAGCATGCATTTAGCAATCGATGGACGGAAGAATTACTTAAATCAGTCTAGATTGCTGCCCGTTCTCAGTCACTTTAGTTTGGGGTGCCGTTTAGACGCTGCCACGGATTCACCAAGACGCATTAGTTTTTCAGGTAGCGGAATGCGTCAAGCATTTTGGATCCCACGTAGCGGAATGCGTCAAGCATTTCGAGTAGCCACCGTCGCCAGACGGTGGACACGATGCGGGTTGACTAACCACCGCTTGGCAGTTTTGAAGCGGCGGCTACCAGGCCCTCGAAAACCTTGACGGTTTCCGCTACCCAATAGTCAACAAACCCTCAAACATTTCGAGAGTACTGCGTCCTCCGCGGAAGTCTTGACGGCGTCTTAGCGCCTTCCGCTACCTCCTTGAATCCAGGGAATCAAAATAACTCGTCAACCTCAAAGTCGAATGTGGACGCGGCCTGCTAACCGAGTTTGCATAGGGCGAAAAAACCTTTAAGATGTTGAGCACCTCTCAGTCGAACAGTACGTTCCACATGAACTGCGGGACCATCAGCTATGCCAACCGTGGATCCACAATCGACGTCTACTTCGTTGCTGCACCAAATCCGCAGTGGTGAGCAAGCGGCTTGGTTCCGGTTTGTCAGTTTTTACACACCACTTATAGAATCCTGGTGTCGCCGACAAGGGATTCGTGGCTCAAATGACATCGAAGATATTGTCCAAAAGGTCTTTGTGGCCGTTTGGAAACATATTCAGGAGTATGGCCGCAATCGCGCTGAGAATTCGTTTCGAGCTTGGCTCTGGACGATAACCCGTACAAAGATAGTCGATCACCATCGTTCATCGATGCAAGCGCAGAATTCCCTCAATGGTGAACTACTCGGCAACATCGCTGCGCCCGAACACGCAGCTGAGTCGCGAAGTTCAACAGAATCGACCAACAATCGTCATGCGCTCATCTACAGTGCACTTGAGGTTATCAAGTCGGACTTTTCGGCGCGAACTTGGGCTGCATTCTGGCAAACCTGCGCACTGGGACAACCTCCCAGCGAAGTCGCCCAAGAAATGGGTATGACCGCTCCGGCAGTCTGCATGTGTCGCGCTCGAGTCCTGCGTCGCCTCCGCGAGACGCTCGAGCAGTTCTGAAACAAACATTGCCCTGAATGCAAATTTTCGAGTTAATGAGTTGCGTTAAGCTTTCTGTACAGATCTGTTGCACCAATCACCAAATTGGCCCAGTGAGTTTCGCTCTGAAACCAGCTACACACATTTTGAGAAACAGCCTTCTTTCCCGAGGTCGATTATGTCAGTCGCTTGTCCGTCCGCAAACGTACTTCGCGAATATCTCCAAGGAAAAACCTGCGAGGCTGAAGCGGTGACCATTGAGACTCATCTCCAAAGCTGTTCCACCTGCCAAGTTGAACTTGAAAGGCTTTCTGCGGAACCCGACTCAATCATTCAAGCGATTTGCAAAATGGTGAGGCAGCAAATGGAGCAAGTTGCGGAAAATAACCAGGGTGCAGCGGGCGAAAGTCGCAACGAACAACCTTCTCAGATGGGCTCCGGCTTGCACCCGTTGGCAAGTGAGCATCAAGCCAAGATTGTTGGAGGCTACCGTATTTTGGAGCGCATTGGCCAAGGCGGCATGGGCAGCGTCTACAGAGCCATGGACACCAGTCTGGAAAAACTAGTGGCAATCAAGATCCTCAAGCCCGAACGTATGGGGTCTGCCGAGGCCATCTCACGATTTGCGCTGGAAATGCGGCTGTTGGCTCGTCTGGAACATGAGAATATCGTGCGGGCTATTACGGGAGGTGAACAGGATGGCCAGCCCTACTTTGTGATGGATTTTGTCGAGGGGATTAATCTCCAACAGCTTGTACGGCGTGTTGGTCCATTACCAATACAGGACGCTTGCCATATTGCCAGGCTCGCAGCAGCGGCTTTGCAGTATGCACACGATCAGAAAGTGATTCATCGCGATATAAAGCCGTCGAATCTGATGCTTACGCCCGATGGAAATGTAAAATTGCTCGACCTTGGGTTGGCACAAAGTCTGAGAGCGGAAGGGGTGGATGGGCTCACTCGCGTTGACCAAGTTTTGGGGACCTTGGACTATATGTCCCCCGAGCAACTCTCGAGCAGTAAGGTTACCCATCAATCAGACATTTTTAGCTTGGGCGTTACACTCCACGAATTGCTCACAGGCCAGCGTCCATGCGGACGCATCCCGCAAGCCTCAGAGATTCAAGCTAAACGACCCGACGTTAGCCCTGCATTGATCGAGTTGGTGGGGGCTATGTTGGCTGAGGTGCCGTCACAAAGACCGCTTTCCATGTCCGAGGTTGAATCTCGCCTCCAGGCTATCGCACCGCCGGCTAATTTGTCGGCCTTGCTAGCAGAATACTATAGCTGGAGCAGTCGCGGCCGCCCAAAAACAGCCTCTGGCTTCGCAAGCGCTGACACGGAAATGAATGCCGCGCATTCGACGGCCAAGCAGTCAACTCTTGCTTCCGATAGATCCAATCCGCTAGCTACGTTTTCCATGCTAAAGCCATCGAGAGCTGGGAGTAAGTCGCGAGCAATAGCACTCCTAAGTTGCATCGTGGCCATGGGCTGCATAGCGATTGCTTTGTTGTTCCCGCCAAACCAGACTGAGGCAAAGCCTGAGCATTCGATGGAGAAGGCGGTTTTTCCTGAGATTACTTCAAACGTGCAGTGGGTCGGTGAAGGCGAATTCGCTGAAGAACTCCTCGACCATGGCGTGGTTAGCATCAAGAATTTGCAAACTGAGACCGTCTATGAGTTGATTAACGGAAGTTTGCAGATTCCTCCAGGCACATACAAGCTGCACTATGAGGCGCCAATCACGTTTAAAGACGAAGGTAAAGAGTTCGATATTCCACTGACGAGCAAATTGACTTACCGAATTGAAGCCATGCTCAAAGAGGGCTTTCATTTCGCTGTCCTTGCCGACGTGGGTGCGTTTGCAACCTACCATGGAGAAATCTGGCACGCTGGCTGGGCGGACCATAAACCCATGGCTTACACGCTGTACCTAGAAGTGCTCAAGGAAGAAAGGCCAACGGACGCGCCAGCGGTTAAATGGTTGCAAGCCGCAATTACGGATCAGGCCAGTCAGTATACTGAGACAGCCTACATTCAAGTGGACGTTAAGCTCTGGGAAAACCAGAAGAAGCTAGAGATTTATGAAGGTTGGGTCGAAGCCAACGGCCTTGTGGTTCCTTTTGATTGTAAGCGTGACCTGCTCGGTAATGAGCGAGAAATAAATAACCTCCAGCGTCGACTTTCGGCCCAAGATGTGATCGCTTTGTTCTTTGCGGTGGAGGAACAAATACCCGTCGCCGCGGAGCCGATCCGGACAGCAAGACAACTGTTGAGCGCGGCGAAACGAAACGAATGGCTTGGTATGGCCAAAGGTACATTTGGCGCTCCGTTTTGCTACATCGCAAGTTCCCGTACGAAGGAAGAAGCTGATTCACATCCCGGATACCGCTTAGCCCGACGCAACAGTGACGAAGCCTACCCTTTCGGCATCGTTGAAATGCAGGTTAGCCAACAATTCCTAAAGGCTACGTGCACGTTGAAAAACGCAGGTATTCGCGCAGTTTTGCCTGCTGACACGGAGCGCATCGGGAACAAGCTCAGGCAACTTAAACAAAATGCGCATGAGACTTTAGCTCGTAGAGAATTGTCGCCCAACCCATCAACAACTCCACCTGAGCCTAACTTCACCCCCGAGGAGTACGAATGGTTTGATCGGGCTTTTCAGAATGGATCGCCTAAGCCCCAGTCAAACCCACTGGCAAGAACTGCCCCGCTCCCCCAAGACAGCCGCTCAACGGTCAGTCCTGAGCCCAAGCCCATGCCCAAGCCGATTCCCAAGCCCACGCCGCAAACTGGCAGGTTCGATCTGGCGCTGCTGCCAACGAAACCATCAACCCAGACTTTAGTGGGAAGAATCACACACAATCCCCTGCGGAGTGAGCATATTGAGTTGACCGCTACAGTTTTGGGAACAGAGATTATTGAGGGCCGCGAATACCGCTGGCTCGAAGTGTCCATTAAGTCGATGATGGACGGACAGCCCGATTATTGGGAAGGTGCGCGACTACTTGTAAATGCAGCCGCCTATGATCAGTCTCAAGCCTTTTCCATCAAACATGGCTGGATCGCTTATGGTGAAAAGGACAATCTTTTTCCGATTCCAGCTAGCGGCGATCTCAACGACTTGCTGGATCTACGATTGCCGCTACGGCAGCAGCTACAAACGGATCGCGTCAACCTCATCGATGCTCTATCGATGTTGTTTAACGCAAAAATGAGCCCTTCGACCCCCATCACTAAATTGCGTACCCTTATCAGCGGAGACTTAGCAGGACTCGATCGTGAGTTTATCACGCTTACTAAAGATCTTCGAATCGGTACGATCACTGGGGAGTGCTGGATGTCACCTGAACTTGCGAAAAATCTTGGTCTCACGTATTCCTTCTTTCGCAGTCGCCAAGTTCCTTTCGGCTTCGCGGCAGTCAATCTTACCGCGGGCGGAATTACGATTAACTTGGACGTCGATTACGCAAACGACGCGCTGGCAGACCCGTATTCGTCAAGTATATTCGGAGCGCCCGCTCAGTTGATCGAAGCTGCTAGACTGAGCAAGGCCCGCTTACCAACGGATCCCAATTGGCGCGTATGGACATGGACTGACAGTCGAAGAAAGTACAAGGCTTGGGCGGAGTTTGGAGGAACCATCGAACAGCCGGCGGGACGTGATGTGCTTTTGCGTGACCAACGCGGAATGGAGATTTGTGTTCCTGAAAAATCTCTGGCAAAAGATGATCTGGATTTTCTCGCGCAGGGGCGATACTGGGCGACCTTTATGGAGCGGCGGGTACTGCTGGAGGATAAAGGCGAACTGCTGAGGTTGAGATCGAAATACAAAGACGCGATAAATTTTGTACCCCCGCTGGATCCTCGGGATCAAAAATGGCTCGACGCGCTGCGCGCAGCGATTAAGCGCAAAGCCAATTCCAGTTCCAGTACCGAGCAATGGAAAACCTTCGCAGGTCATGTTCAATGAATTTACCAATAAAACCTACTATAAAACCGACTCCCGACGACCTTGAGCGCTATCGGGGCTACCTAAAGCTGCTTGCGCAAATGCAATTGAGCCCGAAGTTACAGGTCAAAGAAGATGCATCCGACATAGTGCAACAGGTCATGCTGACCGCCTGCACCGATCTTTGTCAATTTAACGGCCAAACCGAGCGTGAGTTAAAGGCTTGGCTGACCAAGATAGCCCTGAATGTAATTGCTGGCCGTGGACGCCATTACTCTCGCCAGAGGCGAGATATCGCGCGTGAAGAGCCACTCGCAATGTCGCTTGAGCAATCCTCAGCAGTTCTGCACAGGTCCTTAATTGGTAACGAGCCTTCTCCAAGTGAAGGTGCCATTGCAAGTGAAGAAGTTGAACGTCTGACGGACGCCTTGATGCAATTGTCCGAGGCTGAAAGAACGGCAATTGTACTCAAGCACTTGCACGGACTCACCTTGGAAGAAATCGCCGAACGCTTAGGCTGTTCGTCCAACAGTGTCGGCGGGCTGCTAAACAAAGGACTCCATAAATTGCGAAGTTACCTGTGCAAATGAGACTTCGCAATCGCTCATGCAACTGTGTGTATTCTCAACTGGCACGGACTAAGTTACCTGGTCTGCAGCCACAGCCTTGCGCGATGCTGCGACGATCCACGTCCTAAGAACTAAGTAGACGACGACACCGTTCAGGAGATGCCACAGGAAGTGGGTTCCCATCGGCCAGGGAGCAATCCAGTCGCAGGTACGAGCAGAAATGGCAAGTGCAAAAGTGCAAGCAGCACCCATCAACAAGAATGGCTCCGACTTGCTCCGACTCGCCCACAACCCTCCGAAGGCCAACATCGCTGCCAGCGAGGGGAAGTAGAACAAGGAACCATTGATTGGTCGATGCAAGGGTAGCAGGGCCAACGACGAACCCACCACCGCCAATACGATCGCCGCGCATAACCATCGATTGTTAGAAAGTAATTCGCGTGAAAACAGCCACATCGAAACAGCCTGGAAGGTCGCTATTGGCAGTATGTCGAGCCAGTTCGTGAACGGCGTGGGCATTGTATGAAATAGAAAGCTCCCCAAGCCTACAATGCCCGCCAGGGAAATCAGCAGGATTGTGGTCGCTGTCAAGCTTCGGCGGCGAATTGCAAACGCCAACGCAAATGCAGCAGCTATCAGAAACGACGCATTCGTCAGAGCATTAAGTGGTTCCGCCCAAAATGTAGGATCACCACTTCGTTCACGATAAAGCCCCGTTAGCGATTGGCTGATCGTCAGTAAGTTGGACATCGGCGCACCTTGGGATTAGCTGCTGGTTCTAAGTGTCGCACAATTGTCCCAATTGTTGCCATCTACGATTGGGATAATCGTGCGACATTAACACCAGCTGTTGGTTACTTATTTGTGGTCTTTGTGTTTTCTGGTGGCTATCACGCCTCGACACAACGCTCTCTCAGCGATTGGCGTACCAAATAATCCGCGATCGCCCAAAGTTCCTTGCAGGATTGGACTTGCAATCCATCTGCGAGCCGGAAATCTCGATTGCATCAAAGTCCGTAGTACAAATCTTGTATCACCGCGCTGCA
>JANRMD010000505.1:0-9977 GCA_033761895.1 Pirellulaceae bacterium
ATCTCATGCTTAGCGATGTCCAAACCCAAACTGACCATTGCTCCAGCTCTCGCTTTGGCTGTCAGTTGCTCCACATCGACGGAATTGACTTTAACCCGACTGTATGCTCTTCTACTAACCATGGGGATGACCTCCAACGTCATGGTTCCGAAAGGAAAACACCAGTTTCGAGGCATCCTCTTTTTTTTGCGCCCCCACACATAAGACAATAGCAAACTAGCCGCGGGTCTCGAAGTTTGGCGCGTGCATGGATTTGGCCCGTGCCAATGCAAGTTGAACTGGTGGTCATGCTGAATTAAAAAAATTTGTAGGTGATGAGCAATTGCTCCTTCGGTCACCCGCGGCTAGCGCCGTCGGCTCACGACTGCCCATGGCGCAATAATAAACAAGCCCTCAAGCATTTCGAACGTGCAGCTCTCGCGAATTTTAGCTTGGCCCTGAGTTATCGCACCCAGGCAGGATGCCTAGGCTACGGGAGAATCAACGCACAGATCGACCTTCGGTTAGTACTCGATTTTGCCGCCAAAGATCAGTCGACTGGCTTCCGCGTCGGCAACCGTCAAGCGATGCAGGATACGCGTTTCGGTGGAGATGCAGGTGCGATACAACACGTCGTCGTTCATGCTGCCGAGTCCGCGGTAACGCTGCTTCTTAAGATTCGTGGCAGTCCCAAGTTGCTCGCACATCTGCCGGTATTGCTCCTCTGAGTAACCCAAGTGGATCTGCGATCGATCGACGTTTGCGATCTCGTAGAGTGGTGCGCGGACAACGAACAGTTTGCCGGACTCGAGCACCGGGCGCAGCCAGCGGTAAAAGAACAGCAGCATCAAAGCGCCAATATGAATGCCATCCGCGTCAGGATCGAACAGAAAGATCACTCGGTCATAGCGAAGTTTTTCAGGCGCGGCGAGTGAATTGCAGCCGAGCGATTGCAACAACGTGTGATAAAGCTTGTTCTTCGTTACCGCATCTGCTTTGGCCTTGTAGGCATTCAGCGGTTTTCCCTGCATCGCTACAACCGCTTGCAATTGCATGTTGCGCAGTCGACAGACGCTTTTGGCCGCTGAATCTCCTTCCACGATGTACAGTTCGGAACCACATCCAGGCGCGTGCTCCTTGCAGTCGTGCAATTCGGGTGGCAGCGGTTGTATCGAATTCACGGGCTGTTCCATCGTATGAGTGTTCGAGCGGTGAGGCACTTCCCTCGCTGACGATTTTTGAAGTTGCGCTATTTTGTTCTTTGAAGCGATTCGGATGACGTTTTGCTTGGCATTTCATAACCCGAAGCGTTAGCGAGGGACCATTCTGCTCCGTGAAATCGACGCCGTGAAGTCGACGCCGTAACTCGGTCCCTCGCTAACGCTTCGGGTTGCGAAAGGCCCGAAACGCGTAACATCAAAACTAACGCTTCGGGTTGCGAAGGATAGCGGTTGACGGCGAGAAGTGTCCAAAAAGCCGTGTTTTCTCGCCAATGATCTCCAAAAATGCTAAGCTTTAAATAGTATGGATACGTAACCAACCCTCAAAATCGCCCATTCTCAAATCGATCTTGGTTGGTGAATTGATCAGAGCAATTTTCATTTATGGCACGTTTGCTTCCACCAGCAAAACTACTGGGCTCGGTTTTTGTCTTCGCGACGCTATTATACCTGACCACGTTGAGGACCATCAACGTGTATCACGTGCCGGTTCCCAAAGAGACGATCAGCTTTGGTTTATGCGACTTTCACAACGCGGTCTATTTTCCTGGACTTGCATTCTCACGCGGTGAAAATCCTTACTCATCGGCTTATGCGGCTTAGTATCCGGTGAACCGTGAAATGTCACCCTACTCGCCGCTGTTGCTCCCATTCGTGGCTGTGATGGGATTAATGCCCCTGCGAGTGGCGGAGTGTATTTGGTACTCTGCAAACGTCCTGCTGATCTTTATACTCTCGGCGATATTGCTTGACATTGCACGAGTTAAGATCAACGCGCATCGCTTACTGGTAGTGGCTTCGTTGATTTTGTTGTCGCGTGTTGGCCAAAGCAATCAGATACTTGGGCAGTTCGGGCTGTACTTTTGCTTGTTTACTTGGGTAGCAGTGCATTTCGCCGATAGCAACAAGGTTCGATCCGCAATCGGACTGATGTTCGCATCGATAAAGCCGACCTTCGGAATCCCGCTGATTCTAATGATGTTGGTTAACAGAAAAATACAACCAGTGGTTTTGGGCGTTTTGTTCGCAGGATTGGGAGCAGGCCTAGCGTTGAGTTGGATCATGCTGCACGAACCGACGAGGTTGTTGGCTTCGTTTGAAGATTCAGGCAACGCCAATGCTGCGGACAAAGATGTCGACCCCGACTCCGCTTGGATGCGGACAGATCTTTTTTCCGTTTTCGCACGCCGTTTCTCGCTAGGCAGCGATCTAAAGAGCGAACTGATGGGAATGATGGTCATTCTTTTGCCTGCCTTTTGGGCGCTGTGGAAACTCACCAAGGCACAGCCTTCGGATGAAACCAGGTCACTGGAGTTGGCGACCGTAACCACTATGATCCCATTGTGCATCTATCATCTGAGCTACGACATGTTGGTCGTCTTGCCAGCACTCGCATTGGCCTGTGGTGGACGATTATTTGCAACTCAGCATCAGCCGCTTTGGTATCGATACGCTTACATCGTCTTGCTGAGCGTACCGCTGTTCAACTATCTTGCGGCCTATTCCGTGATGGAGAAACTCCACATCGAAGGGGCTCTTCGAGAGCTAGCGATTATGGCCAATCCGATGGCGCTGTTAGCCGCCAACTTTGTGATTTGGTTGGCGGTCTATAACCACCAGGCACTAAGCGCAAAGAATCAACAAACGGTGGTAGCCAGTAACTTCAACTAAGCGTCAAGGGCTTGTTGATTATTGGGTGGCGGAAGCCGTCAAGGCTTTCGGGGCCGCCGCAATGCCTGAACGCTTTCGGGCACCTCAGAGCTCTCGCAATGCTTGACAAGGGCTTCTTCCGCTACATACTTCACGGAGAGGTTGTGTTTGCATAAGCGGCGGGTTCAGCGGACGAGGACGTCCGCGCTCCAGAAAACCGGACCAGCGGACTGGGACGTCGACAGGCACTGTCGGATTCAATAATCAACAAGCCCTAAAGCATTTCGAGAGAATTGCGGCGGCCCCCCCCCGAAAGCCTTGACGGGCCTTGACGGCTTCCGCTACCTCACTAATCACTTGTGCATGCGCAAACTCTCATGCAGATCACGCCAGGATTCCACCCAC
The DNA here is from genome assembly GCA_033761895.1 of Pirellulaceae bacterium. Taxonomy (GTDB): domain Bacteria; phylum Planctomycetota; class Planctomycetia; order Pirellulales; family Pirellulaceae; genus Aureliella. The sequence goes on from JANRMD010000505.1 coordinate 3,255, forward strand.
CACTTCGCCATGAACATCTGAGAGGCGATATTGACGGCCTTGATAACGGAATGTCAGTCGCGTGTGATCGATGCCGCACAGGTGCAGGATGGTGGCTTGCATGTCGTGTACGTGGACTGGATTCTCGGTAATGTTCCAACCGAAATCGTCGGTTTTACCGTAAACTGAGCCACGTTTCACTCCGCCACCGGCCATCCACCAACTGAATGCCCGACCAAAGTGATCGCGGCCATTGGGTTTGGCGGAATCACCTTGCCCGAACGGTGTGCGTCCGAACTCGGCGCCCCAGATCACAAGCGTGTCTTCGAGCATACCGCGATCTTTGAGGTCCTGTACAAGCGCAGCGGCAGGTACCTCGGTGTCTTTGCATTGCTGCTCGAGCTGTGTGTAAAGATTGCTGTGTTGGTCCCAGCCAGCATGCATTAACTGCACGAAACGCACGCCACGCTCAAGCAACCTACGAGCCACTAAGCAGTTGTTGGCAAACGTTCCTTTGGCCAATGCGTCCGGGCCATAACGTTCAATAGTTGCCGCCGTCTCAGTTGAAAAGTCAATCAACTCGGGGACGCTGGTCTGCATGCGGAACGCCATCTCGTACTGCGCGATCCGTGTGTCGATCTCTGGATCGCCGTAGTCTGCCAGATGTTCGTTGTTCATCGCTGCCAAGTCGTCCAACATCGCGCGTCGCGCTTCCTTACTGACTCCGGCTGGGTTAGCCAAGTAAGGCACCAGATCGCCCGTGTTGCGGAAGCGCACGCCTTGAAAACGGCTAGGCAAAAATCCACTGCCCCAGTAGTAATCGAAGAAGAGCTGACCGCAGGTTTTGCCTTTATCGCTGGAGGTCATGACCACAAAGGTTGGCAAATTCTCTGTTTCGCTTCCCAAGCCATAAGACAGCCACGAACCCATGCTTGGGCGGCCTGGAACTTGGGAACCGGTGAGGAAGAAAGTCACACCCGGTGCGTGATTGACCGCTTCGGTGTGCATTGAATTGATGACCGTAATTTCATCAGCGATCTTGCCCACGTTCGGTAGCATCTCGCTGAGTTCAATACCGGCTTGGCCATACTTCTTGTACTCTTTGATTGCCGGTACACAGGGCCACTTTGCATAGCCGCTGGACATGGTTGACAGGCGCGTTGAGCCGCGCACCGAATCGGGGATATCTTTCCCGGCCATTTCTTTCAACATCGGCTTGTGATCAAACAGATCAACGTGCGACGGACCACCCCCCTGCCACAATAACACGACGCGTTTCGCTTTGGCCACATGATGCGGCAAGCCCGGCAGACCATTGAAAGTGCTCTTCAAGACCGGACCGTCAGCCTGCGCGTTCGCTTGCAGCATGGAGGCCAAGGCAGCCACACCAACTCCACTGGCCGCAGAGCCGAAAAACTGCCGCCGATTTACACGAGCGACGTTTTCTTGAAAAAAGTTATCCATGATTTTATTCCCGAGTAATCGCTTCGTCCAGATTTAGCAGCGTCAAACAAACCGCTGACATAGCCGCATGCTGGGCAACATCCAGCGACTTGTTGCGAGCCGATTTGCCAGTCTCAACGAACGCTTGTGCGGCTGCCGCATCTTGAGTGTAGAAGGCCAATTGCTTTGTCAACGCGTATTGCAAGTGACCAAGATCTTTTTCTGTTGGTTGGCGAACGAGAATCTGACGGAAAGCATAGGTCAACTGTGCCTTCACGTCGCTTGAGTGTTGCAACGCGTGCTCAGCCAACACACGAGCGGCTTCGACCCAAGTGGGATCGTTGAGCGTCGTTAACGCGTGCAACGGCGTGCTAGTCAACGAAGCTCTCACTCGGCAAGTTTGTCGATTGGACGCGTCGAACATGTTGGCGGGGCCGACCGTTCGTCTCCAAAAAGTGTACAAACTGCGTCGATAGAGATCCGGTCCCGTTGAATCTGGATACGTAAAGTCGCGCTCTTTGGTAATCGCCAACGATTCCCAAATCGCATCGGGTTGGTAAGGGTAGACTGGGGCTCCGGCCAGCCGTCGGTCCAACAGTTGGGCAGCGGCCAGCGACCAATCTCGCAAGATCATCGATGGCATGCGGAAGCGACTGGCACGCGCGAACAAGCGATTCTCGATGTCTCGGTTCTTCAGCGTCGGTGTCAGGCGGCTCGACTGGCGATAGGTGGCACTATTCAGAATTAATCGCTGGATACCCTTCATATCCCAGCCCGTTTCCCGGAACTCAACGGCTAACCAATCAAGTAAGTCGAGGTGTATGGGATATTCGCTCTGAACACCAAAATCTTCCGTAGTCTTGACGATACCCAGCCCGAATAGATTCTGCCACATGCGATTGATTTGGACGCGGGCCGTCAATGGATGTTCTGGGGACATCAACCATTGGGCTAACCCCAAGCGATTGCGTGGCGCGTCGGAAGGGAGAGGTGGCAAGAACTTTGGCGTGTTGAATGACACCTTGTCCGCTGGCTTGAGGTATTCACCACGAGACAGCACAAAGGTCTCTCGCGGTTTGTCGTCGCTCATGATCATCACACGCGGCAACTGATCGCCGCGATAGTCATTCAGCTGGTTGCGAACTGAGGCTGCCTCGGCGATTACGGGGAATTTGTCGTTGATCGATTTGCGGACCTTATCGTCGAAATGCTTTCTCAGACCCTGCTCCAGTTTATTCTTATCCTCATCAGTCCGTTCGGCCTCGGGTTTCTTCAGCAAAGCCACGATCGCTTCGGGCAGATCTTTCGCATCACTCGACTCGCCGTCCGCAGCCACGCCCAAACGCCAGCCTTCGTAAGCTGAATCGACGATGGTGTTGACTTGTTTGTCAAGCGTTGCCAGGCGCGCTTCGAACTCAGCGAACTTTTGCTTGTTCTCTTCAGTGGGCAATTCAAGGAACGGCGCTCCGACTCGAATCCGTTTGGACATGTACTGTGGAGTACCTGTTTCAGGGACACGATTGAACGCGTCCATCAAACTGTAATAGTCTTCTTGGGTGATCGGATCGTATTTGTGATCGTGGCATTGAGCGCAGGCCATCGTTAGTCCCAACCAAGTGGTTGAGGTGGTATCAATCCGGTCGAACAAGTTGTTGAAACGCTGCTCTTCAGGGATCGCGCCCCCTTCGCCATTGAGTAGATGGTTACGATTGAAGGCGCTGGCGATCTTCTGTTCGTTGGTTGCGTTCGGGAGTAAGTCACCGGCGAGTTGCCATACGGTGAACTGGTCGAACGGCAGGTTTTCGTTGAAGGCTTTGACCACCCAATCGCGCCAGATCCATTGCCAAGTATCTCCGTCTTGCTGGAAACCGTTGCTGTCTGCGTACCGAGCCGCATCGAGCCAACTGAGAGCCATCCGTTCGCCGTAATGTTCGCTGTTCAGTAGTTTGTCGACCAGTTTCTCGTAGGCGAGAGGATCGGTGTCATCGATGAACGCGTCCACTTGTTCGGGCGTGGGTGGAAGGCCAACCAAGTCTGCGTAAAGGCGTTTGATCAGCGTCGCTTTGTCTGCTTCGGGCGACGGAGTGAGTGCAGCGGCTTCGAGTTTGGCGAGCACGAAGCGGTCGATAGGCGTGCGCACCCAATCGATTTGCTTAACGGTTGGTGGTGTTGGTCGAACGGGAGGATTGTAGGCCCAGTGGTTGGTGTACTTAGCACCTTCATTGATCCAACGTTCGAGCAGCTTCAGCTGCTCGGCGGTCACTTTGCGATTCGACTTGGGGGGCGGCATCTGTTTTTCGGGATCGGTCGACAGGATGCGCGCGATCAATTCACTTTCCGCTGCTTTGCCAGGCACGAAGGCGCCTGATTCGACCGCTTTATCCGCAACATCCAATCTCAAATCGGCTTGCCGTTTTCCGGCGTCTTGCCCGTGGCAGTAAAAGCAGTTTTCGGAAAGGATCGGCCGAATGTCACGATTGAAGTCGATGGGTTCTTCTGCTGTCGCCGCCGCAACGCCGAGGCTAATTGCGACGAGAATCGAAAACCATCCCACGGAGTAGGTTCGAATATTGGATACGAGTCGCATAAACATTACTGCGTTCGGGTGGGAGTAGTGGCGGGAACCGGTCCGATGACAGTTGACCAGCGTCCTCTATTCTAACCTCCCCAGGCCTCGCATTCCATCTCTGGCAGGCTTGAGACTTGACGCACCAAGCACCAAGCACTAAGCACTAAGAACTAAGAACTAAGAACTAAGAACCGCTATCTTCTGGCGAGGATGTCATCGAAATCGGTCAAGTGATAATCGATGCCGACATAATCGAGAACTTTACAGAGACCGCGGAGGGCTACGCCGAAGCCGTCTGGGCCCGAAAATCCACCGAACTGTCCGCCACCTTTGACGTGCGGTTCCAGGTCAAAGATGACTCCGGGGGCACCGCGGAGTTTCATTTTGGCATCGATACGTGGCAGGTCTTTTGCCAAATCGCGCAGGATGGCTTCATGACCTGTATCGCCTAAGTCTGCAGGAACGAAGTTCTTGAGCGATGCTTCATCGACGTGTTCAAGTCGCTGGGTAGCCGATGGATGTCGATAATCCTTGATGTGCACCCAGCCGAGTCCTGGCTTCATGGCCAAGTATTCCGCGAAGACTTCATCGGGTGTCATGCCTTGGCAAACCAAGTTGGCACCATCGAAGATCAATACCATCGCTTCACTTTTCACTTGGCGATGGATCTCGGCGAGCAATTTCCCCGACTGGCCGACCAAGTTGGCTTCGACCTCGAGTCCAAACGTGAGCCCGGCTTTGTTGCAGACGTCAGCGATCTGTCCCAACTGATCGACAACTTGCGGAATATGTTGCCAGGGATCGGTGCCCTTGGGATGATAAAACGCGAAACCCCGGATGAGCTTGGTGCCGAGAGTCGACGCGACTTCGCAAGCATGATTGACTTCCGTTTCAAGATATTGCTTGAAGGGCACAAAGCGATTGGAAGTACCATCGTCGACGTCCAGCAACTTGACTTTGCCGATGGGCGAGCCGACTGTAGCCACCTTCAAACCGTATTCGGCTTGCATGGTGCACACAGTCTGCAATTCCTCAGCCGTCAGCGCCATGGAGTTCTTGATGCCACTGCCGACGTCGATGAAGCGAATCGAGTAGTACTGCAGACCGGCAGCAGCCAACGCGGCGAATTGTTGCACAGCCAGTTTCTGATTGGCGGCTTCGTCCGCAAATCCGCTGAGAATGATCGAAGTTGAGTCTGACATGATTGGGCCTTCAATGGTTGGAAAGGAGTGTCATGCTGGGTTGCCAACAGGCTCGCTGTGTAACTTTGCCTCGCCGGATAGCTTTGTGTCAGCTGGCAACTATTTTTTCGCTGCTCTTCTACTGTGCTGCTTTTTCTACTTTGCAGCTTTGTAGTCCACAGTGATGATGCTGGTGATACCGCCGCGGGCACCCCAGTGGCTCTCCAGCGTAGCGCGACGGGGCTGGGACACGGCTACAAAATCGTCAAGAATGCAATTCGTGACATTTTCGTAGAAGATGCCTTCATTTCGGAAGCGTTGCAGGTACAGTTTGAGGCTCTTGAGTTCGACGCAAAGTTTGTCCGGCACATAGCGGAATACCAGTACGCCGAAATCAGGCTGGCCTGTCTTCGGGCAAACCGATGTGAACTCGGGGCAGCGGATTTCAATCTGATAGTCACGATCCGGAAAACTGTTGTCGAAAACTTCGAGTTCTTCGCGAAAATTTGTGGGCACTTGCAGTCACCATTGGCTGAAGTAGGGGGTATTTTGGCAATCGATCAAGAAATGGCAGTATGCAACGCGAACCTCTAAATCGAAAGGGGGCGCTCATTCGCATTTGCGAGATCTACGCCAGCAACCAGGGCGAAGGGCTGTTAACCGGTACGCCCAGCGTCTTCGTCCGCACCAGCGGGTGCAATCTGCGTTGTTGGTTCTGCGATACCCCTTTCGCATCTTGGAAACCCGAAGGACCCCATTGGACCGTCGAGCAGATTCTGGAAAAAACACTGGAACTCAGCGTGCGGCACATTGTCATCACCGGCGGCGAACCCATGATCCACCGGCCCCTCATCGAACTCTGCCAGGCTCTCCGCGACCACAACAAACATATAACGATTGAGACAGCCGGAACGGTCTATCAGCCCCTTGAATGCGACCTCATTTCCATCAGCCCCAAACTGGCTAGTTCTGCACCTAGTCCCGAAACGGCTGGCAGTTGGCATGCGATGCACCAAGCGCGGCGCGAGCGATTGGACGTTGTGAGAAAGTTAATCGAAGATCACGAGTACCAGTTGAAATTTGTAGTTGATAGCCCAAGTGACGCCGAAGAAGTGCTGCGCTATCTCAAACCTTTTGAGCCAGCCGTAGATCGCCGTCGAGTGCTCTTGATGCCACAAGGAACGGAAGCCGCATTACTGGAAAAGCAGGAAGAGTGGTTGCTGCCTTGGTGTCAGAAACACGACGTAAGCTACTGCCCTCGGGCGCACATCCTCTGGTACGGCAACAAACGCGGAACCTAGCCGCAGTGCGCTAGCACCGGTTCCCGCGGCGAAAGCCGGACACTAGCGCGTTCCGGCTGATATTACAAACCCTAAAGTTAAGCTCTGTCCACCGTAAATTTTGGAGTAGCGAAATGCTTGAAGGGTTAGCGGCGGTTACTAGCGCAAAAACCGGGGCTAACGCCCGCTAAAGCACATCGGTTAATCCCGCAGATTTACTCATTGGTATCTACACAACTTGAGCTTCTCGCTATAGTGCTGCTATGGAAAT
>JANRMD010000506.1:0-7120 GCA_033761895.1 Pirellulaceae bacterium
AGTAGCTAGGCAGCCCCCGAAAGCCTTTACGGCTTGTTGATTTAGTGAGCCGTCGATGCTAGCGGCCTGTTTTCTTAGTGAGCCGACGGCGCTAGCCGCGGGTCTCGAAGTTTGGAGCGTGCATGGATTTGGCTCGTTCCAATGCAAGACGAACTGGAAGTTATTCTGCATTGGCAGGTTTATAGGTGATGAACGATTGATCCTTCGGTCACCTGCGGCTAGCGCCGTCGGCTCACACTTCCACAGAAATCAACAGCCCTTGACGGCTATTGCTACTCAACCCTGCAGATCACATCTGCATTTGGCTGAACTCTTACCAGGTGCTCCAATTTCGGTTCGAGATACGGGCCCGGAAACCCTTTAGGAAGTTTGGTTTTGCTAAGCTTGGAGTCAGCGAAATAATAGATGTATTCGCCTGGCACTCCTTCACCCTCAAATCGCCCTTCGCCGTCTGTCTCGAGCTCGATTTCATAGCCACGTTCCGTGGGCTGAAATACCACGATTACATTTGCGAGCGGAGCCCCATCTTGGTTCAAGGCTTGGCCACGAAACTGCTCAAAGGCGCCCACCGTGCCGTTGGACGCAATGCAGCCTGTCATCGCTAAGGCAGCGCAAGCGATGACCAATTGCGTTGCTTGACAGACCCGCTTTACGGCTTGACTTGCGCGATTCACGCTTTACTCCACTGTCGGAACAACGTTGCCATCGGCAGCGCCAACTTGCCACTTGATCACTAAAGTATCGATGCTATCGGAGACAAATCGAACCGATCCATCCCCCATGACCGCATTGACGCCACCGGCATGAAAGGAGAACGGTTCGTCATTGGGTCCACAGTTGTTCACCGTCCATAAACACTCTTTCGGTCCGCCAAGGGGAACTTTGTAGTTGTTCACTTTGGCAATTCTGCTGGCTGTGGCGTTGCTCGGGCCAGAATATCCATTGGTACACGCGTCTGGATCAGCCCAAGCATGTACACGACGATTGCCGACAGGAAATGGAGCGACTTCGGGTAGTATACGCGAGGAAGGGGTCGGTGAAGTTCGTGCAGAACGTGATCCATAGATGGACAGTGAAGGGTGCGAGCGCGATGCATCCTCAATGCACAAAATCGTATTCGAAGTGCCATCCGTGACGCGACTCATGCCACCTCCCTCACAAGTGAGCATACCCGCAACCACTTGAGAAACCCAGTAATCGGCTGGCGAAGTAGGTGTGCGCATAAGGTACGTCGGCGACGAGGGGTTCGCATCGACATCCGAGAGAGCAATAAACATGTAATCGAATCCGCCCAGATTGTGAACGGGGTCTCTTGTGTTAGCACCGATAGGAGTTGTCGGGCATATAAAGGTCGCTATCTTGGCCTGCGCCGCTGACAGCCCGTTGGGATGCAAATTGTCGTCATACGCAATTCCCTTGGCTCTTACATTTAATTGCGCCGAGCCGTTGGCAAGCAAATATGTTCCGCTCGCAACGGCAGAGTAAGTCGACGGCAGACGCGGATCAGCGTCATGATTGAACAGGTTATAGACGCCCGTCTGTTCTATGTAAGGCAGCAACTGCGTTGCCGTAGAATGAATCATGTAGGTGGTGGTGTTTGTGCCCGTAGAGTCGCACTGACCACTATGCGGCAATTGTTTGAAGGCGGACTCGAAGTTAAGTACACCCAAACCGATCTGCTTCAAGTTGTTCGCGCATTGGGCTCGCCTAGCCGCTTCACGTGCGGCCTGTACAGCCGGCAGTAGCAAGCCCACAAGAATGCCAATAATCGCGATAACAACCAACAACTCAACCAACGTAAACGCGCTGTTTTTTGAGTGAGTTTGGTTACGCACGGTTTTATTCCAAAATTCAACGGGCCATGTAGCCGGCCATGTCAGCCGATTGCTCATTGCAGGTAGCGGAATGCGTCAAGCATTTCGTGTATCTCGTAGCGGAGTGCATCAAGCAATTCGAGCGTAATGAGGTCGGGCCGCCGAAAGCCTTGACCGCCGCGTTTGCAACGCAGTTGTAACCGAAAGCAATGCAGATCGCGTTAACAACGCGTTAATGTGATGTTAGGTTTCCGTGAGTTTATTGGCCCCAATGTCCCGTCGTTCTAGCGGTTTGGTCCAGATTAGATTTCTGGATTGATTGAGCACAATTCAACTTTGGTGTTGGTGTTTTAATGTGGCACGATGGTCCCAATCGTGGCTGCAGCAATTGAGACAATTGTGCGACGCTCAACGGCAAAATCAAACTGTGTCGAAGCACTTGCGTCAACTTTGGAGCCAAACTCCCAAACTGGTGTTTGCACAAAACGGAGTTCTGCAGACCAGGACGTCAGCTACACAAAACCGGACCAGCGAACTGGAAAGTCGCTGGACATTCCTGGGAACCCATGGATTTGAAAGCCCAGCCAATCGTTCTCAACTACGAGTTTGCATCCGGCCGATGTGATCCACTTAACTGTTGCTTACTTGTCGTGGATGATGATGACCTTTCCGTCGTCGCCGCTCTCATGCGTCGTGATTCTAGGCTGTTCTACTTTTTCCGCAGGCTTCAAGGCTTGCCAGAGTGTGAGTGCCACGGAAAGCGAAGCGACCACAAGACCGCAGATCAACAAGATCTGGTTCTTGCGAGATTCTGCGAGCTCCTTCTTCGATTTCGGCTTGGCGGCTGGTTTGGCTTGCGCGGCCTGTTGCCAATAGGCTCCTTGAGCTTGGGGTGCATAGGAACTAGCGGCTGGTACAGGTTGCAGCGGCAAGGCATCTGCCAAAAAACTTAAGTCGCCGCCCTGTGAGTGCGAGAAATCAGGCGACGTGGGCTTTTCTGGATCCGAACCCAGCATCGTATCGAATCCAGCTTCGACAGGGTAATAGCTCATTTCCGAGGCTTGTACGGAAGATCCGCTACCACTTCGCTGTGAACGATTTCGCCCTGCCAGCCCAACCAGATCGTTGGTCGTGCCAGCCAACTTGGGCAGGATCGTTTCGCAGAAAGCAACTATCTCTTGCATTCGCTGGACACGCTCGGCCGGCTTCTTGGCCATCATCTTGCTGCACAGTTGGACAATCGGAGCAGGGCAGTCTGGCCGGTATTTTTGGATGGGTGTGGGTTGCGATGCCTGATGTTTGGCAAGCCGTTGAGCCATACTGCCGGAATCAAAGGGCGCTTTACCCGTCAGCATGAAGTACAGCGTGCAGCCCAGCGAATACATGTCTGCGCGGCGATCCACCTTGCGACTATCCCAAGCTTGCTCAGGCGCCACGTAGTCCACAGTGCCGAGCACTGCCACGTTTCCGTCTTGAGTGTAACGCTCGGGTGAATCGATCTGAAACAATGCCAGCCCTAAGTCCGCAACCTTGAGCTGGCCGTTTTTGTCAACCATAAAGTTATGCGGCTTGACATCGCGATGGATGACTCCATTTTCGTGTGCGAATCCCAGCCCAGCAGCTGCCTGCCTGAGCAACTCGATCGCATTGCGATAGGACAAGGGACCATTACGATCGACCAGTTCGCCCAAGTTGGCTCCATCGATCAAGTCCATAACCATGAACTGCCTACCTTCAAACACATCGCAGTCATGCACTCGCAGAACATTGGGATGGTTGAGCTTGGCGGCTGCTCTGGCTTCGGCCAAGAAGCGACTGACGGCTTTATCCGTCGTGCCACGTTCTTTGGGTAGCACCTTGATGGCGACCCGTGTTCCCAACACCAGATGCTCGGCTTCAAAGACCACTCCCATGCCACCACGTCCGAGAGGTTTTCGGAAGCGATACTTGCCCAGCAAGAATCCTCGGTACTTGCCTTTGAGCAATTGAGCGGCTTGCCACTTGGTGACATGACCAGAGGTGACCAAATGTTCGGCAACCGTTTTGGCGGTGCGGTCTTCACCCGTCGAAGCCGCAACGGTCTTGAGCACGCGCGGCAAATCCTCTTCCGATATCAGCTGACTACGCCTCAGCACTTCCACGAACGCTGCGACGCTTAGCGTGTTTGAGGTACTTTGCTCAGTCATCGAGGACCGTTCCAGTGCGTGTAGCGATAGTTCTTAGAGATCGCAAGCAATTGGTTATAGCTACAGCCTTGGAGTATGTCGACTTGCAGAAAACCGAATGTGGCATGCTTCATCAATTCTTCGCAAATGGGCCTGAAAGCGACCGATTTGTTAAGCCAATGTGAAGCCAGCGCTAACAAATGGCGAGGGCTATGAAGGTTCAATGAAAGCGCGTTTTAAGCGGCCTTTAACTCTTGCGAGCTTTCAAAATCGCGACACAATCTGGCTCAACGAGATAAGAGATAAGTACGCGGATCTGCGGATCGCACCCGACACTGCAATCTTTACGAAACGACGACTGAACATGTTCACAGCAAGCATCCGAAAACGCGGTTTTACACTGATCGAGTTGCTGGTAGTGATTGCCATCATCGGCATCTTGGTTGGTTTGCTTACACCAGCGATCAACTTGGCTCGAGCCGCTGCTCGGTCGGCGCAGTGCCAGAACAATCTTCGGCAAATGGGAGCTGGTCTGCAGGCTTTTGCGACGGTTACTACACGAGGAAAGTTATGCTCAGGAAATTTCGACTGGAAGAACGACGGTGCCGTTACTGACGTTGGTTGGGTAGCAGATTTAGTTGACAGTGGCATCCTACCGAGCAAGCTCATGTGCCCCACCAATGAGTCTCGTGCTTCAAGCACGATTGAAGAAGTTCTGACTCGTTCAGTGTTCCCCTCCGCCCCGTTTTCTGCCGCGCCCGCCTGTGGAATAGATCCCTCAGGCAAACTGCCAGTAACATTACCCGACGGAACGCAGGAAATTGGTATCTGTCGCTGGATCGTGGCGAACCCTACGCTTGACCGCAAGACGCGTATCCGCACGGAACTGATCGAAGCGGGTTTCAATACAAATTATGGCGCAAGCTGGTTCTTAGTTCGCGGGGATTTGCGATTGGATACCAGCGGGGTCCCTCTTGTAACGTCAGGTTGTGGTGGGAGTATTTTCGATCGCAGTTCAACTGTTGGGCCGATTGATATGAAGCGCATTGATAACTCGCACTTGGCGTCTTCCACGATTCCGCTGTTGGCGGACGTCAAGAGTAGCGGCACGCTAAGCGCTGGACTGAGTGATGACTTGCCTTCGGGTACGAGTCTGTCACTGCACTTGTTCGGTGGGCCCGCGACCTGGATTGCGGCAACAGGTGAGATCAAACGTGACCCCAAGCCTGCGGACATTGGGTTTACTGCAACCAGGGATGGAGCAACCGGATGGTGGGCGTTTTGGACCAAGAACACCTTGCAGGACTACACTCGACTGGCACCCATTCACGGCAACAATTGCAACGCGGTCATGGCCGATGGCTCCGTGCAGACTTTTTACGATCGCAATAAAGATGGATTCTTGAATACAGGCTTTCCAAGAGGCGATGGTTCGAAGTATCCGTTCGCAGACGATACGCAGGAGCTTATTCCAGCTGACATGGCTAGTATTCCCAGCTTGAGTAAGTTGAACAACTAGTCAGCAAAGTAATTTCGACAGCAAGAAAGGAAGGTGGGGCAGTTCGCTGTACTTAAAACGTAGTAGCAGGATGGTCTCTGGATTGACCATGCGGGAGGGCTTGCGAGCTCTGTTGGGCATGGGAAAGGAGGAAACCGGAAAACGCACACAGGACATTGTTTAGGAACAGTCTGTTCGGTGATTGCTTCCCGGCTTCCCCACAAAGCAACATTAATTTTCGTTTGAATCGGATCGGTAAGTCAATACCGGTCCATAACTAAACTTCCACATTGGAAAAATTTGAAATGAAGAAGACTTTTGGAACTCCTCGGCCAGCTTTTACGCTGATCGAACTCTTGGTCGTTATCGGCATCATCGGCATCCTCGCAGCCATGCTGTTGCCCGCCGTTAACCGCGCTCGTGAATCCGCTCGTAACGCAACTTGCAAGAACAACTTGAAAAACATCGGCGTATCGATGCAAATGTTCTCCGACAAGGATCCTTCTAGCCGCTTCTCGTCTGGTGCATTCGACCAGACTCGGGATGGTTGCTCAGACACCTACGGTTGGGTGGCTGACATGGTCAACCAAGGCGCTGGAGACGGCAATGCCCTGATGTGCCCATCGAACCCACTTCGCGGTTCGGAAAAACTGAATGACCTCGTTGGTACTGATACCGCCAACGGCGCAGGCGAGCAAGCTGCTCCATTCAAGCAAACCGCTGGCAAGTGTGCCGCTTCTTTGGGTACTCGGACTGGTGAAACTGTCGCACGTGACTTTATTGCAAACGGTTACAACACCAACTACGCATCTAGCTGGTTTGCCGTTCGTGGTGGCTTGAAGGTTGCGTCTAACGGTACCAACTATGGTATCCCTGCAAACGTAACCAACGACGCCGGCACCTCAACAGTTGCCTACGCCCAAAAGGGTTTGGCTTCGACAACTGGTCCTCTTCGCCGCCGCGACATCGAAAACAGCTCGATTGCAAGCGATCGTATTGCGATGCTTGGTGACGCAGCGCCTGGCGATATCAAGGACGCTGTTGCCGTTGCAGACTTTGCTTTCGATGATAACGGTGTTCGCCGTGTTTTCGTTCAAGCTGGTGATTTGCTCGTTGAATCTTTCAACGACGGTCCTTCGCAGGTAACCGGATCGGGAGCGTCAGCTAAGGTTGCGTTTTCAACATTGGCAGGCGGTTCGCTGGCTGCTGGTACGTTCGGTGTAACTGTTGACAACATTCTCAAGACAGACATCCTAACTCCTGGGCGTACCGCAGCGACCACTTTCCAAGACACTCGCGACTGGTTCGCAGTGCACAGCGGTTCAAAGGGTGGGGCTCTCAACTTATTGTTTGCTGATGGTTCGGTCCGTGAATTTTTTGACGCTAACGGTGACAAGTTCCTGAACCCGGGTTTCGTGATTCCTTCGGCTATCACTGCTACCAACAACAACAGCATTGGCTATCTGCCAGGCGTAGGCAACACCGAGTTGCCAATGAGCCAAGTTTGGAACGGTATCACCGTCAAGGACTTCACCAAGATGGGCAAGTATGACTGATCTCGGGTTCATGCCTGAAGATTTAAGTTAACAGCCAGAGGGACTGAGGTGAAAACCTCAGTCCCTTCCTTTATGCGCCGCAGGAGT
>JANRMD010000507.1:0-4304 GCA_033761895.1 Pirellulaceae bacterium
GCTAACAACCTCAGCCCTCGTCGCCATTCGTCACCGCGTCTCAAGTTAGTGAGAAACCGAACGATCCGCAGAGTAAATCTGCGGGATTAACCGATGGGCGTTAGCCCCGGTTTTTGCTCTGGTAACCGCCGCTAACCCTTCAAGCATTCGAAAGTAATGCGGTGGCCCGTCGAAAGCCTTGACGGCTTCCGCTACCCAATGATCGACAAGCCCTCAAGCATTTCGAGTAATCTCGTAGCGGAATGCGTCAAGCATTTCGAGTGGCACTGCGGTGGCGCCCGAAAGCCTTGACGGCTTCCGCTACGCAATAGTCAACAAATTCTTGACGTTTCCGCCACCTCATCGCATATGAGTGCTAAAAAACCAAACCGTTTGAAACGCTTGCCTGCCTCATTTTATCAAGGTGAGGCATGGGTGCATTGGGTTTTGGCAATCGAGGATCGTCGGACGGGATGGCTCGACGCAAGGTTACTTTATAGATTTCGCGAAATACTCGCGCATGCGACGTTTCGCTATCGGTTCGCATGCGTCGTTTATTGCCTAATGCCCGACCATATACATATGCTCTGGTCAGGTTTAGCATCCGACTGCGATCAGCTTAACGCTATGCAGCGATTTCGATTGGATATGAACGAATCATTGCAACGAATCGGAGATTGCGTCGAATTTCCTACGACGCAATCCCCTGGTCTAGTCAATTCCTTGAGCTCGACCACTACTTGCCGATTTGAGCTTTCAGCGCGCCAGCCCCATAAACTTTTTCAAGGGCTTCCAAGACGGCAGCAATGTGTACTCCCACTGCCCTGCCCTGCTCTTCGCTGTGATAAAAATCGGCCGTCAAGCTTTGGATGTTCCCGTCGAAAATCACCCCGACTAACTTGCCGCTGCGGTCGACGATCGGCGATCCCGAGTTGCCACCAATAATGTCGGCAGTGCATACAAAATTGAATGGAGTCGTACTGGTGATCGAGTTCTTTGCATCATGCCAGCTCTTGGGCAGCACCCATGGATCTTTTGCTCCGTGTTGCTTCTCATGTTCGAATGCTCCGCCCATCGTGGTTTGAGCCGGCACGTCGGAACCATCTTCCTTGTAACCCTTGACCAAACCAAAAGCCAAACGCAAAGTGAACGTGGCGTCCGGATAAGTCGATTCGCCTTCGAGCTGGAACTTGACGTCCGTAATCTTTGCATAAGCCTGACGTTCGCGTTCGTCCAATTCCTCCGTTCGTTCACGCAACGCACGGTACTCTGGCTCCAACAATCTCGCCAATTGAATCAGCGGATCTTTGCTGGCCACAATTCCATCCAAGCCAGCTGCAGCCAGCTTCTTGCGCGCGTCGACTTCGAACAACGTTGTTCCTGCAATCAACTCAGCCGCCCGTTCACGCGGACCTTTGCCGCTCAGAACCTTTTGAACCAACTCGTCATCGCCTCCGCGTTTTTCCATGAATCGCGAGAGCTCATCAGCCAGCATCAGTCTTTCCAAATCATCGTACAACGGAGCTGGCGAGAACAACTCTTGCTCCAACGATTCGCGGCCCGCATCACCAAACTCGCGCAGTCGCTCGGCACTCGG
This sequence comes from Pirellulaceae bacterium, assembly GCA_033761895.1. Lineage (GTDB taxonomy): Bacteria > Planctomycetota > Planctomycetia > Pirellulales > Pirellulaceae > Aureliella. The sequence goes on from JANRMD010000507.1 coordinate 1,577, forward strand.
CTTCTTGTCTTCTGCAGCCATCAAGACCAGATCTTCTGCGATCGCATACAGATGGCTTCGCAAAGACCCTTCGCGGTTTTGAAGTTTCAATCGCTCACGCTGCACTTCGGCAATCGTGTTCCAGGCGTCTGCGTTACCCGCTTTCTCTTGCATCTTCTTTTCCAACGCTCGCTTGCCAACCATGAAGGCTGGATCTTGCAGACCAGCCAACATGCCCATGTAAGCTTTACGCGAATTCTGAATGCCGAACAGTTCATCTTGGCCGCGTCGCGCTTGCTCAGCACCGCCGAGAGCATACTGTTGCATCAGGTTTTCTTTGCGGCGGAGCAGATCCAAGGTGCGAGGCATGCGGTAGTCGCGCTGATAAGGCAACGCATCCGGAGTTAGAATTCGCTGTGTGCGCCCAGGGTTGCCGCTGACAAAAACCAGATCACCATCGGTGGCACCATTAGGATTCACTGCTAGAAAATTCTCGATCTTGGCTGGCTTGTCGTTTTCATACACTCGGAAGATGGTCACGTCCAAACAAAAACGTGGGTACTCAAAGTTGTCCGCGTCGCCGCCAAAGAAAGCCGTCGCTGCTTCCGGAGCCCACACCAAACGGACATCGGTGTATTGCTTGTAACGATAGAGGTGATATCGACCACCGCCGTAAAGCGTGACCACATCACTCCGCAAGCCGGTCTTTTCTTTCGAAGCTTGTTCGATACCTGCGATCGCTGCCCGGCGCGCCTTGGCAGCGTCCGCTGCGTTACTGCCCGCTTTCACCGATGCGTTGACTTGTTCAGTGACATCTTCAATCGAAACCAACTGATTCAACTCCAAGTCAGGTGCCTTCAGCTCATCTGCTTCCGTCTTGGCGTAATAGCCATCGCTGTTGATGTTCCGCTCGGGTGTCGATAATTTGTACAGCGTGTCAGAAGCCACGTGATGGTTGGTCAGAACCAGACCGTTGCTCGAAATGAACGAAGCCGAACCGCCCGAATTGAAACGCACGCTGGAGAGCATCAGGTGCTTCGTCCAGGCTTCATCGACGTCAAATTTATGCTTTTCTTTGAGCTGTGATTTGGGCAACGCATTGAACAGCCACATGCCTTCATCGGCAATCACACTGGTGACCAAAACCGCCTGCAAACAGGCGCACAAAACCGCTATTTTCATGGTGAAATCTCCTCAAATCGACGAATAAACCAGAGCCGAATGCTCCCGATTATAGCGTCCCGTCGAGTTCTGGCAGGTGTACGCGTAGCCTGGTTGATTATTGGGTAACGGAAGCCGTCAAGGCTTTCGACGGCCACCGCATTACTTTCGAATGCTTGAAGGGTTAGCGGCGGTTACCAGAGCAAAAACCGGGGCTAACGCCCATCGGTTAATCCCGCAGATTTACTGATTTACTCTGCGGATCGTTCGGTTTCTCGCTAACTTGAGACGCGGTGACGAATGGCGACGAGCGCTGAGGTTTTTAGCAGCCTACACTTCGCCGAGTCGCAACATCCGGGCCGGCTGGTCCTCGAAATGCTTGACGCATTCCGCTACCAATCCTGAATCATCCGCAGGTAACGCTTTTCCCGCCAGACTTCAGCTACAATACCTCAGGCGGCGATCGTGGACCAAACGGAGCATCAGGCATGCTGAGTTTTTACAATCCTCTGCGGCAATCAGCCAACTCAAGGCGTGACTTCCTCCGAGTCGGCGGTTTTGGGCTTGCGGGCCTTACTCTAAACCAATTCCTCGCGCAGCAAGCTCTTGCCTCCAGCGCAAAATCACCGCTCCGCGACAAGTCCGTGGTGTTCCTGTTCATGCACGGCGGGCCTTCGCAATTCGAGACTTTCGACCCCAAGATGAACGCACCGTCAAGCGTCCGCAGCGCGACAGGTGAAATCCCCACGAGCATTCCCGGCGTCACCTTCGGCAGTACCTTTGAGAAACTTGCTCAGCGGGCTCATCTGTTCAACGTCGTGCGTTCCTTCGTGACTGGCGATGGCAATCACGATATCAAACCAATCATGAGCAAAGATACGCTCAAGGCTAATCTCGGTTCGCTTTACTCGCGCGTCGCCGGCCCGATTCGAACCCAAACAGCGATGCCAACCAACGTGGCCTTGTTCCCCCGCGCGGTTGAACCGGAGGCTGGTCCAGCCATCGACAGCTTTGGTAACTTTGAATCGTCGGGCGAGTTCGGTAGCGCCTTCGCTCCATTCGTGCCGGGTGCTGGAGCTGGATTGCAACAAGACATGCGACTCAACTTGCCGCACGATCGACTATCCGATCGCCGCGCACTGCTCGCCGGGTTGGATTCCTACAAGCGCTTTGCCGAAGCCAACAAAACCATCGACGGTTCACGAGCTCTTCAGCAAGTCGCATTCGACGCTCTGATCAACGGAGTCTCCGATGCGTTTGATCTCAAGCAGGAAGACCCGCGAGTCATCGCCAGCTACGATACTCGACCGCATTTCAATCCTGATCGCATTGACAAGAAGTGGAACAACCACAAACACTATGCCGACCACGGCACATCGATCGGCAAGTTGCTGTTGCTCGCGCGTCGCTTGTGTGAACGTGGCTGTGGTTTTGTGACGATCACCACCAGCTTTGTGTGGGACATGCACGCCGACATCAACAATGCCACGATGCGCGAAGGCATGGGTTACGTCGGAGCACCGTTTGACCATGCTGTTGCGGCCTTCATCGACGACATCGAAGCTCGCGGTCTGCGCGACAAGATACT
>JANRMD010000508.1:0-9953 GCA_033761895.1 Pirellulaceae bacterium
CGAATGCTTGAAGGGTTAGCGGCGGTTACCAGAGCAAAAACCGGGGCTAACGCCCATCGGTTAATCCCGCAGATTTACTGATTTACTCTGCGGATCGTTCGGTTTCTCACTAACTTGAGACGCGGTGACGAATGGCGACGAGGGCTGAGATTGTTAGCAGCCTACGCTTCGCCGAGTCGCAACATCCCGGCCGGCTCGTCCTCGAAATGCTTGACGCATTCCGCTACCTGGAATCCGAAATGCTTGACGCATTCCGCTACCGGCTGGAGCATCGCATCGCGACTTAGCATTAGTTGCCTCTCAAGCCAGCAGCCATGCGGATCATGCTCACACACTCGCGGCGGCTCTCGTCAGTTGCCAGCGACTCGGCAGTCTCGAGCAACCCGCTCCAGGAGGTGCTTCCCCTGTGCGTGCTGTTCCGAAGCAACATCGCAAACTGAGCAACCGCAGCCGCCCACTTGAAATCCTGATCTGCTTCAGCAAATGGCTTGTTGCTGTCGACCAGCGGGAAGGTCAGCAATTTACTGGTATCTCCTTCAGGTTGCTTGTAACGCAAGCTGACGGCCAGCAGTTCGTTGCTGCCTTCTTCATTGTCTGCAGCTTTGGGTTCTGCAGCGAATTCTGGCTTACGCTTTTGGTAACGTAGCCCTTCAGCCGGCTGTACTTTCGCGGCGCCGATCGGTTCGATCTCGTAAAGAGCGGTCACGCGATGGCCAGCTCCGATTTCACCTGCGTCTTTCTTGTCATTCGCAAAATCCTCGTTCGCCAGCTTACGATTTTCATAGCCGATCAGGCGATACGAAGCCACTCGTTCAGGATTGAATTCGACTTGAATCTTGACGTCCTTCGCCACTGTCATCAAATTCCCCGCCAGTTGCTTGATCATCTGCCGTTGAGCCTCGCGGCGTGAATCGACAAAGCCGTAGACACCGTTCCCTTTGTCCGAAATCTGCTCCATCATCGCATCGTTGGTGTTACCCATACCGAAGCCAAGCACCGTCAAAAACACTTTGCTCTTCGCATTTTCAACTACCAGATTGACCAAGCCCTCGGTACTGGTTGTGCCGACATTGAAATCACCATCGGTACAGAGGATCACACGATTGACACCGCCAGGAACAAAGTGATCGCGAGCGATATCGTAAGCTAGTTGAATTCCTTGACCGCCATTGGTGGAGCCGCCAGCGTTCAAGCGATCGAGTGCACCAAGGATCACATCTTGCTTTTCGCCTGTTGTGCTTTCTAAAACACAACCGGCTGCACCCGCGTAGACCACCATCGCCACCCGATCATTTTCGCCCAGCTGCTGAATCAGCATCCGCATCGATTCTTTGACCAACGGCAACTTGTTCGGCTCATCCATCGAGCCAGATACGTCTAGCAAGAAAACAATGTTGGCTTTGGGGCGTTCGCTAACGTCCATCTTTTTCGCTTGCAGAGCGATGCGAACCAGTTTGTGATCGGTACGCCATGGGCAAGTCGCAACGGCTAAGTTTGCCGCAAACGGATCATCACCCTGAGGCCCCGCGTATTCGTAGTCGAAGTAGTTGATAAACTCCTCAACGCGCACCGCATTGGCAGGTGGCAGCGAATGCGATTGCAGCAGGAACTGCCGGGCTTTGACGTATGAAGCTGTATCGACATCGATGGAAAACGTGGTCAGCGGATCACTTTCCACAAACTTGAAGGGATTTTCGTAGATCGGTGCGTAGCGGTCACCTCCCGGTTGGTTCGGATATCTTGGACGCGGCGAACGCGAACGCATTTCTTCGGAATGCTTCGCTTCATTATCCCCAGCTGGGGAATACTGCACATCATCGTAAAGAGCAGGGGACGCACCCATACCTCCGTAACCCGAGCCCATTCCGCCTTCCATGCCGCCCATGCCGCTCATGCCGCCGCCCATGCCGCCGCCCATGCCGCCGCCCATGCCGCCCATGCCGCCGCTCATGCCGCCCATAGCCATGCGGTCCCTGCCCATGCCCATACCGCCTTCCCCGCCCATGCCGCCCATTATGCCACCAACCGCCGGTGTACTGCTGGCTTTGGCGAGCTCCATTGGTCTGCTGCCTTGCATACCTGCGCCTTCCAGTCCCATCATCGAATCGTCTGGCGACTCTGCGAAAGGATGCGGGGCTGGCTGCCCGCCACCAGCGACCGCGTCTACTGGCAGACTACCATCCGTGCCGCCCATTGCGCCCGCACTTGCCGTGGCTCGCGCACGTAGGTACTCAGTAGCCACTTGCTTTGCTTCATCGCTTTGCATCTGAACTGCTTTGCCGCTGCTGGCGGACAATAAGGTTACTTCGGCCTCCGACTTCGGTTGAACACTCATCTGTAACGACTGCTCTTTCCGTGGGGCTGACACCTCAGACTCCGCGGACTCTACCGCCCGCCCAAGACCTTCAGACGAGGCTGATGGGTCCAACACACGACCTTTGATCTGCTCTGATTGTGCGAGCGCATCGGTCGTCGGTTGAGCAAAGTAGTTTTTCAAAGCGGGTGCAGCCATGACAACTGCTATCAGCAAAGATGCAGCCATCGCGACTAAGCCCACCAGCGCGGTGCGATTCGTTCTCAGATAAGTCTTTTGACTGAACGCAACGGGATCTTGGGATGATGACGTCGTGAGCAGATCAGCGGCTCTCCGGGATGCGACTGGGTCAAATGTCGTCGGCGCGATGCCAGTCGTTTCGTGTTTATACAGCTGCGTCACTTGTGCGACCGTCGCGCGAATTGCAGCGATCTCCGCAGCCAGCGCAGGATCGCTAGCAGCCGCAGTTTGAATCTGCGCCGCGACTTCGGGCTCGAGTTCATTCAAAACAAACGCAGTCAATTGCCATTGCGGCCAAGGATATTTTTCAGTGGACATGGGTTGATCCTATCATTTATAGATTAAAAATTCATTTCAAAGATTACACGGCGCTAGGGCAATTTGTGAGCTGCCGACGCCCCAATTTGTGAGCCGACGGCGCTAGCCGCGGGTCTCGAAGTCGTGGTCGTTCACGGACCATTATCGCTTCCAATGCCATGGATGTTTCGCAATGTTGACTTGGTGTTGGAACAGATTGTGGTGATCACAACCGCCCTACTCCGAAACCCGCGGCTAGCGCCGTCGGCTCACTAGCTTCTAGCTTCTAGCTTCTAGCTTCTAGCTTCATCCGCAACTGCGAAATGGCTTGATGCAGGTGGTAGCCGACGTTGGTGGTGGTCAGGCCCATGACTTCGGCGATCTGTCGATAGCTCAAGCCATCGTGCAGACGCAAACGCAGCACCTCTTGCTGCTGCTCGGTAAGCTGGCCGACGCCAGCTCGCAATTGCTCCAGTTGCTCGCCCTGTTCGGCGCGGTGATCGGGGCCATGACCGGCTCGATCCTGCAAACTGGCTACATCAGTTCCAGTGTGAATAGCACTCATACGTCCCTCGCGTCGTGATAAGTCGATAGCTCGGTTACGACACGTTCGGTAAAGCCAAGCCGTCGCGTGCGGTTCGATTTCCGGCCACGCTTGCTGGCACAGCTTTACAAACGCGTCTTGCACAATGTCTCGAGCCGCTTCGAGGTCACCCCACAGTTGCCTGCGAACGTACGCGACCAGCGACACCTCCAATCGCGCAAAAACCTCCGCAACCCACCGGGCTGGCGGTGTCTTTTGCGTGCCGGTGTTTTGCGTGCCGATGTTCTGCGTGCCAGTACTAGAGGGATCTGCCCCCAGGTTCAGTACGTTTTCCGGGAGTTTCCCAGGCTGGGATTTCCCGTTGTCAGTGGAGTGCATCAAGCGGGCTCCGAGTTGAGAAAAGCGGCAGTATCCAGCCTGCCCACACTAGCTAACGCTGCTGCGACGAATTCATTAGCCATAAAACAGTAAAATTGCTAAAATGCTCCATCTCGTTGCCCCCCATCGAGTTTCCTCGGTGGATTAATGACTTTTCAGCTATTTCAGCGCTAAAGCTCCTCCCCGCCCACTCGATGTGCAAACACTGCTTGCAAACTCTGCTTGTACACCGAGCGGGCGGGGCGGAAGTGTCGCACAATTGTCTCAATTGTTGCAGCTACGATTGGGACAATCGTGCGACAATAATGCAGTCACCCAAAAGATAAATAAAGATAAATTGTGTCGAAGCAATAGTGCTTTGTGCAACTTAGATTTTGGGGTTCACTGTGGTTGGCATGTCCCGGTGTAGCCACCGTTGCCAAACGGTGGACACCATGCGTTTGCCTAACCACCGCTTGGCAGCGGAGGCTACGACCAAACCCAAAATCTAATCTGTACGAAGCACAATTCCAGCTTAGCGACGCGAGGGAAGAGACAGATGTGCGTGACTAGGCATCGTAAAGCATTTACGCTGGTCGAACTACTCGTAGTGATCGCGATCATCGGCCTGTTAGTTGGCTTGCTATTGCCAGCCGTCCAAGCCGCGCGAGAGGCGGCGCGAGCGATTTCTTGCCGTAACAATCTCAAGCAACTCGGTTTGGCGCTTCAAAACTATGAGAGTGCTCATCGACGCTTTCCACCGGGCCGCGGCTCACCGCTGCCTCGAGCATTTTCAACCTTCGCGTATCTTTTGCCGCAACTTGAGCAAGCTCCCCTACATGCCAGGATCGACTTTAACCAAGCTCCCGTTGAATTCTCCGCCGGAGCAACTCAATACGATGGCTCCACGAATCTGCCCGTTGCCAATGTGGCATTGTCTGTCTTGAATTGCCCAAGCGAGATTTTTGATAAACGAGTTCCTAGATTGAATTTTGGTGCGTCCAATTACGCAGGGAATGTGGGAACTGGATTGAAAGATTTAGGAAGTCTTGTCAACGCGGACGGAGTCTTTTACTTGGACTCGCAAACCAAGTTTCGCGACTTGCTCGACGGAACAACTTCCACGGTTGCCTTCGGCGAACGATTGCTGGGCGCTGGCAGTAGTTCCAGTGGACTTTGGGATAAACGCCTTGTAATTGAACTAAAGGCCGGCTTTGATCCGACCTTCACCCTGTGCTACGTCAATTCTGTCCAGCCCACTGTTTTCGACTACACGCACAGAGGTGGCAAATGGCTTATGGGGAACTATAGCAATACGCTCTACAACCACTTCTTCGCACCTAGTACCGACAAAGTCGACTGCCTTAATATCCAACATCAAAAAGGGATGACCTCGCTATCGAGTATGCATACCACGGGTTACTTCGTTGTGTACTGCGACGGCCACGTCGATCTCATCGAAAAGCATATCGATCTAGCCGTATGGCGAGCCCTAGGCTCCCGAAGCACCGGAGAAGTTACCACCAATCCGTAGCCTAGGCTACGACTAGGTCTTCGCCCATCATGCGTGCCAGGGCGGTCTGCCATCGCTCGAATAAACTGCCGGAGTCGGCATTGAACTTCTGTCGATCGAGTATCAGCCACCGCATCCACTGCAAGGCTGTCAGTAAAGTGCCTGTTCGATCGAGCAACTCCACTCGCTCCGCATCAACCTTATGACCAGGTCGCTGCTGATTGTAAGCTTCTACAGCCGCCAACCTCACATTCAACTCAAATGGGTGCAACGATCCCAGCATCCTCGCTAGATCCGCCGCAGGTTCGTCAATTCGAACAGTTCCAAAATCAATGATGCCGCTCACCAGATCACCCTCAAATAGCAAGTGATCACTCCAGATATCGCGCAGCACGGGATGCAGATTTACGCGGGTTTCGTTCGCTCGCCGCAGTTCTTCCAGTAGTCGAGGACCGCGCCAATGCAACATGCGTATCGTTGACATACAGGCCGCGGCTTCTGTTGGCCCTCGTACCTGTGCCCCCACTCGTTCAACGAGATCATGCATTCCCAACCATTCGTTCAGCATCTCGATCCGTTGCGTGATGGTTGGGCTGATGTCTTGTTTCTGAGCAAACTCACACCACACGCCATGCAAAGCCGCCACAGCCGCAATAGCTGATTTCAGCTTAGCCTGACTTGGGTGGCGAAGATAACTGGCTTGGCCTGGCATCCACTGCGTGACCTCCCAGAAGCTGTCGTTAACCAGCCAATAACTTCTTGCCGCTTGATCCCGCAGAACTTTCGGGATGAAAGCCAGTCGTTCACTTGCTCGGTCGAGGACACTATGAATGAACTGCAACCTGGCTTCATTCGGATGTGTAGGTGACCACTGCCGCAGACACAGCGATCCGAACAACCCGCTGTGACACTTCCAGACTCGCGCTCCGCTCAAACCTCCCGCAATCGGCTTAGTTGTCTGAATAGCAAACTGCGAAAGAGTCTGTTCAGCAAACTGGGCCGGAATGTTGGGATCGAGAGCCATAGGAATTACTCAGCTCGCAGTCCAGCCAAGATCGGCAACTTCATAGCAGTGCGAATTGCCAGAGTCGCCGACAGAAATCCCGCCAGCAGCACCACTATCAACATAACAAACGGCTGCACCAAACTTGTCTGTGGTCCGACCTCGATGATGTAGGGCACGATTGCAATGGCCGCTGCGAAAATGCCAATCAGCATCCCGCCTCCTAGCAACAGGACGGTCTCCAAGGTCAGCAGTTTGGCAATTCGAGAATCAGAAAAGCCGACGGCACGCATCAGAGACAATTCCTTTCTCCGCTCGATAACACTGCGAGTCTGAACGGCGGCCAATCCAAACGTCCCAAGCAGCAAGCCCAACGCACCTAGCGATTGGAAAGCACTAATGTACGTGTTCTGCACACTCAACATGCGGCTGAGTACTTCGGCGCTCGACACAACATCCAAGCCATCATCGCTCCAGCCGCTTTCAAGCGTCTCCATGGCAACCTTCTGCCCAGCCTCTCCACTGCGGATCAAAAAGAACTGAAATCCACTAAGCTTCGGGAACAGCGACTTGAAGTTCGCTTCACCAATCAGCAATCGCCCCTGCAAGACGCTGTTGGAAAGCAAGCCGACGGTTTTGAAGTGAACCCAGTTCCCATCAAAGTTTAGCTTGGTGATCGAACCGATTGAGGCCCCCTGATGCAAACTCCACTGCGCCGTATTCTGATCGATGACAACCGGGATCGGACTGTCTTCGGTCCCACTCGCCAAGTCGTCAAGGGCTGACCACGGCGATTCGGGGTTTATTGTTCCGGCCCACTGAAATCGCACCTCAGCCGCGGAGGCTTGTTCGACTTCGCTCAATTGCTTGGACACGCCCAATACCGTTGGCTGCGCAACTTGAAACAGATTGTTGCAGCTCGCATCTTCACCCAACCTAGCTCGGAAACCGACGATCGTCGAACCAGCAATTGCCTTGGCTTTGCTGCCAATCGCTTCTTCACGAGTTTCAGCTAAAGCAATATTGCGATAGATCGGTTGCGAACTCTCGGCCATCAGGTCAAAGCCGCCATAACCTTGAATCGTTGGGGACATTTGGAAGACACCCATCGAGGCGATCAAAAAGGTCGCAACTGATAACAGTCCCAGACTGAGCACGCTCCGCACGGGGTTGCGACAAACGGCCAGCCAAGCTAGCCAGAACAGGCCCGCGTTGGCTGGATTGGGCTGCAGGGCACCACGCGTCGCTAACCACTCTCGCGCAGCAACCAAAGCACCGCACAGCAGCAGCATTCCACAACCGAAGAAGCACCCAGCTCGTCCCATCCCAGTTTGTCCCAACGCCACTACGCTTAATGCCAAGGCCCCTACAACGCAGCTGCCTGCGACCAGCAACATGAGGCGACTGGCACTCCGCGCGCTAACATTAGTGTCGTTGGCCCCACCTCGCAGCAGCGAGAGCGGCGCGAGGCGTGACAACTTGCGCAGCGTCGAGTAGATCGTGAACAAACTAGCCAGCGCCCCGCAGGCCGCGCCAATCACGATGCTGAGCGGCGTGAAGCTATACTTCAGAAACGCGACAGAGATTGCTCCAAGCCACCAGGATTCCAGTCCAGCGATCATCAACCGCGCGTACAGCAGTCCCAGCAGAACACCAGCCACCGATCCAACCAACGCTACGACCGCGACTTCGCGGACCAACAAATTGCGCACACGCTGCGGCGCATACCCCTGAGCAAGCAGTAAACCGATCTGCCCCGTTCTCTGTTGCACGCCCAACCGAAACAATAGCGAAACCAGCAGCAACGCCGCGACAATCACGAAGAAACTAAGCGACAAGAACAGCATGTCAAACGGCGTAGTGCCCGAAGCGGCCTGCAACTGCTGCTCGCGAATAGGCTGAAACACAAGGCCTTTCTGTTGCTTAGTGACTTGCAAAGCACTTTCAATCTGTATCCGCAGATCGGCCACGTCTTTGACTGCTTGGCTTTCGAATCGTAGAGAAGTAGTACTCCCAAAGCGACTGCCGAACAGTTTAAGAGAGGAGGCGTCTTCGTAACGTAAGAAGATCTTTGGTGTCAGCCGATGGTTGTTCCAATACGCATCATCCACCTTGCGAACCTTACGGTCGGTTTTAAATGGAAGGTCCCAGTTGTTAATCGAATCCTGATCGGTGACGCCCGGGACTTCAGGCGTCAAATTGGGATCATTGAACAGTGTTGGGGCTCGCGAGAACTTGGCTGGAGTGTCTCCACGGTAAGGCTTGAGTGGCTCTTCGATGGGGACAATCCCAACGACAACGAACTGCTCATGCACTTCAACTTCGCGACCATCGACCGTCTCAGGCTCAAAGTAATTCAATTGAATCAAGCTACCAGGCTTCACATTCAATTGCTCGCTCAGCCAGCTGTTGATCCAGCAAGGTCGCTTGGCGAGTCCATCGCGCGGTATCGTGGCAAGCGCATCGAGGTTGATTGCTGGGCTGTTCTCAACACCAGCTACAATCGAATAGGGCACTTCACTAGCGGACTCCATCTGTCCATTTGCGTCGACGCGATAAACGGCGTTGGCGAGGTACGCCATAATTCGCTGCGATTCTGCACCCAACTTGGACTCAACCGCTTTCACTGTCTCGTCATCAAGGATCAGATCTTTGGACGACAGCTGGTAGTAATCGTAGACGACCGACTCTGAGGCAGTGTTGTTTTTGGAAGTGTTGTTTTCGGGCACATCGATCTCAGCATCGGGAAAGACACGTCGATGTCGATCGAGTTGCAAGCCGTAGTCTTCGAGACTCGGACGAAGCTGTTCGCTCAAGTTTGCACACAGCTTGGCGCCGAAAGACTCGCTGCCGCTCGCCGTAACCCAAGCCGCGTTGATCGTCCCATCAGACTCCAAGGCAGTCTGCAGGCTCGCCAGCCCAACGAAGACATTCTTCGGGACCGATTGTCCGGCCCTCAAACTGAGACCACCAATCGTGTCGTCCGGAACAATCGCCATCACCTTTTGGCGTGGTAGATTGATCGCTGCGTCATCCTTGCGACCAAGTGGATTATCAGCCGGTACACCAGAGTTCTTCTCAAAACGCAGGGTCAGCTCGTCACCGACGGCGAGGTTTAATTCCTTGGCAAGCCCCGAGTTGATCGCAACCTGATCTTCGGCAAGTTCAGGGACTTGAAGCTTGCGAGTGCTAGCCGATTCCCAGAAGGCAGTTTCGATTCCAAGAACTTGAACCTGGGAAGCTCGCAGCAGTTCTCCGTCAGCCTTCGATTCAACGGTAGCGGAGGGCAGGACAATTGCGGGCGCTATGCTGACCTTTTCAGTTGTCGAAATTCCCGCAATGCAATCTGGTTTGAAGAAGGTGCGGGCTTGTAGAACGGCTTGCAGGTTGCCGAGTCGATCGACGACCAGTCCGCGCAAGCTTCCGCGAACTGAGTCACCGACGACCAGCGCACCTACGATAACGGCCGTCGCAGCCGCGACACCTGCCCCCACAGCGATGTGAGATCGAGCGAAATACCTCAGTGAATGATTGACCAAACTCCAAGGGCTCATCGGCACATCCTGTGGTGAAACGAAAAACAGAGCATATTAGCCGGAACGCGCTAGCGTCCGGTTTTCGCTGTGGGAACCGGTGCTAGCGCACTGCGGCTAATCCTAATGCTTGAGCTGGGGCAACCGGTGCT
>JANRMD010000509.1:0-3197 GCA_033761895.1 Pirellulaceae bacterium
ATTTCCAGTTGCTCTCCACCTCCTCTTGCGAGAACGCAGTTACTTTCAATTAATGGGTTCAGATCAACCCATGCCGGGACTTTCGCCCAACTGATCAAACAACATCACAGGCGCACGAGCGCGGGCGTCCCCGCCCGCTGCACCACTTTTTAGCATGGCATAGAACTTACAATTCGCGACACTAGCACCGGTTCCCGCGGCGAAAGTCGGACGCACTAGCCTAGCCGACTAGTGTGCTTGAGTGTCGCACAATTGTCCCAATTGTGGCAGCATTTGATTCGGCTTGAGTGTCGCACAATTGTCTCAATTGCCCCATTTGTGGCAGCTACGATTGGGACAATCGTGCGACATTCTGAATCAACTCAAAAATCTAAACCTAACTAAGCACGAGCTTTCTTATCACTTTACCACCTTGGTTCACGGGTACAGGGCGTCCACCAGCCGTGTGCAGTTCCTGGTCAGGGTTGATTCCAAGCAGGGTATAAATCGTACAAGCTAGATCGCTGGGAGTGATTGGATCATCTTGTGGGCTTTCCCCAACACGATCGCTTGATCCAATTACTTGACCGCCTGGGATGCCACCTCCAGCTAGCACCACACTGAACACACGCGGCCAGTGGTCACGACCGCCACGAACGTTTAGCTTCGGAGTGCGACCAAACTCGCCCATGGCTATCACCAAGGTTTCATCGAGTAAGCCGCGTTCTGACAGGTCGGCGACCAGTGCCGAGAATCCAAGATCAAAGGTTGGTAGCAGCCCCACACCTACTTTCGCGCCTGAGTAACCAAGTTTGAGTTGCAAGACCAATCCCTCGTGAGTATCCCATCCGGTATTGATCACACTCACAAAGGGCACACCACGTTCTACCAGTCGTCGAGCCAACAAGCAGCTTTGCCCAAACATCCTTGGTCCATAGCGGGCTCGGACCTTCTCGGGTTCTTGAGCGAGATCGAACGCACCTTTCGATTCTGGCGATGTCACCAATTGATAGGCGCGATCGAAGGAAGGGTCGGTTGGCATGTCGCGAGATTCAAAGCCCGCTTGAACAGCATCGAACTCATTCAGATATTCCCTCCGACGACGCAAGCGTGCTTCATCAACTTCAGGGAATAAGTCCAAATCTTGCACCTTGAAATCAGGTTTCGATGGATCGCCCCCGGTAATGAACGGTTCATATTGCCGCCCCAGAAATCCACTCCCCGCGGCTCGCGATTCCGGTATCGCGATGTATGGCGGGAGAATAGGTTGCCCAGGCCGTAGATGTGAAACCACTGCACCGTAGCTGGGGTATTGCAGCACTGGGGTCGGTTTATATCCCGTCAACAGATACTGATTCGCGATGCCATGTTCCCCCAGCGGCGAAGTCATCGAGCGAATGATCGCCAACTTATCAGTCACCTTAGCTGTCTCGGGTAACAGTTCGCTGATCTGGATGCCCACGGCATTGGTTGGGATGGGTTGAAATGGGCCGCGAACTTCAGCTGGCGCTGAGGGCTTTAAGTCAAACGACTCAAGATGACTCGGACCGCCGTCTAGCCATAACAAGATACAGGACTTGGCGCGTGCCGGTCGATGCTCACCCGCCATCGCTTGAGCTCGAAACCAATCAGCTAACCCCAACCCAATGCCACCCAGGCCAACGCCACGCAGGCCCAAGCCCGTTAGGCTGCCGATCCGCAGCGCATCGCGACGGGTTACTCCGTCACAGCGTCGGTAACTTGGATTGAACATGATGATGGGACCTGCAAAAAGTTAGTTCTCGCGAAACTGCTGGCTATTCAGCAGACTCCAGACAAAATCCTCGAGCTTACGAATCCTCTCGGCCGCCTCCTTGGCTGCCAACCGTTCCTGCCACCGCACGAGTTCATCGCGCGTCGGACGTCGCGCCAGACCACGTAGAAAGAAATCGCTCACAATGGCTTCATCAGTTTGGCCTGCATCGATCAGTTTGCGTAGCCGCCCTTCCACGCTCGAAAGCCGACCATTGATCAAGTCACCATTTAGTAAGTGCAGCTGGGCAGGCAGTCCAACATGGCCGCTCGCGTTCTCATCGCAGCCGCCTGCACGATTGCAGCGACCGAGCACATCCAAGACTGGGGCGGACACCAGTGGATCAATTAACCGGACAGCCCGAGCATTGCCCTGCCCTTCAAACTGCACAGGCACTCCAGTAACATCCGCGATCGCATCGACCAAAACTTCAGGTTCCATGACGCGTGGATAGGCACGAGCGTAGAACCGATCATCGAGCTCATTACCAGCGACGCTTTCCGCGCTCCGCGCATAGGCGTCACTGACCGCAATCAGTTTCAACGTGTGGCGTATGCGATAACCGCTTTTTACAAAGTCATCTGCTAGCTTCGTTAGCAACTCGGGATGCGTGGCAGGATTCGTGTCGCGTAGATCATCTGTTGGTTCGACCAGTCCCCGACCAAACATGGCTTTCCAAAGTCGATTGACGGTCGCCCTCGCAAAGTAATCGTGATCTCTAGACGTGATCCACTCTACCACCGCCTCGCGATGATCCCCTTCTTCGGTTAGATAGCGTGATCCCGGAATCCTTGGCACAGCAGGCTCGTTAGTTCGCAAGTTGGTTACAGCGCCACGAGCTGTCAAGGCAACCTGCCTTGAACGATCAAGTTTTGCAAAGACTGCGGCCAAGCCGTGATAGTCGTCTTGCGTCCAGCGGTCGAGCGGATGATTGTGACAGTTGGCACACCCCAAACGCATCCCTAAAAAAAACTGCCCAATCAATTCGGCTTGGGCTCGCGCATCGCCAACCATCCGGCCAAAGTTGGCTGGACCAACCACATGCGAGTCCCCCGTCGCGGTCAACAACTGACGAGCCATTTCGTCCAACGGAGCGTCTCGCGCGATCTCGCGATGCAGCCACTCAGAATAGGCGTTCAACCCTTCCTTGTCGTTCGGGAGCGAGTGCAATCGCAGCAGTTTCGAGAATCGCAATGTCCAGTAGTCTACAAACGCATCGCTGTCGATCAGTGTATCGATCAAGCGAGCACGTTTATCATGCGAGGTATCTGCCAAATACGCTTCGACCATTGACGGTTCAGGCAACCGACCTGTCAGGTCCAGTGAAACTCGGCGTAACCAAGTTGAATCGGCGGCAGGTGGGGAAACAGGTAGCCTAAGTTCCGTTAATCGTTGCCGCACATGTTCATCGATAAAGCCCTTACTT
>JANRMD010000510.1:0-7614 GCA_033761895.1 Pirellulaceae bacterium
CTGGTGTGTCGCCAGGCACTGCAAGGGACTACGTAAGTGAACGGAGTCGCCCAAGCACCAAGCACCAAGCACCAAGCACCAAGCACCAAGCACCAAGCACCAAGCACCAAGCACCAAGCACCAAGCACCAAGCACCAAGCACCAAGCACCAAGCACCAAGAACCAAGAACCAAGAACCAAGAACCAAGAACCAAGAACCAAGAACTTAATCCGTCATCCGGAAAGCTTCGTCTTCGTCGAGTTCGCGCTGGCGCATGCGGCGATCGAAGAAATTGATGGCTTGATGGAGGCCATGCACCAAAATGCCCAGCATGAGCGGACCGGCATAACAGAACATAACAAAGATGATCTGTGCTTCGCGACTGTCGGCGGTATTGACGGTCTTTGATTGACGGCCCAGCCAAGCGTCAAGTTCGTTGGTGATCGCGGGCACGTTCATGGCGTTGTAAATCAGCAGGCCCAGTCCAGCGAAAACGACCATTAGCAGCAAAATAAGAATGCTCGAAAAGGACAGCCGTCGCGGTTGAAGGTGTGCAAACGGGGATTCAACTTGCGGCTTGTTCACGGTTAATTCGCTTGATATTCGCTTCATTAAGGAACGATTGGCAATGTCGTCGCACGGTGGTTTTGTCTCGCGACGGGCGCAGAACACTCAGCTCGAGTTGCTGCCCTACGCTACCAGTTTAACGCGATTGTGCCGGTTGTGCGTTTTTGACGCAACTTTTTGAACAGGATCAAGACCATTTATTCTACCTAATGCGATCGGTCGCTTGAACTGCTTGATCGTTAGCAATACTATGCAATCAGACGCCGCCATCCTAGTGCTCTGTCCAGATTAGATTTTGTGTTTGGTCGTAGCCTCCGCTGCCAAGTGGTGGTTAGGCAAACGCATGGTGTCCACCGTTTGGCAACGGTGGCTACACCGGGACGTGCCAACCACAGTGAACCCCAAAATCTAAGTTGGACAAAGCACTAGCTTGCAAGCCGGTGTTTAGCTGAAAAACCGTTGCTCCACCGGGTAAACTCGGTGGCGATCGGCGAGAAGTGTTCAATAAACCAGAAATCTAACAGGTAGCAAATGGCCGACGACGACCACGACAAGCGGAACGGTGAAGGCAAGACGAGCAATTGGCTGTGGTACTTGGTGCTGACCGCCATCATTTTGATCTCGATTGGCGTCTTTGCAGTCAACAATGCGGTGCTGCGGCTGAGTTACCCCGATTTCGTCCGGCTGCTTAAAGAAACGAAGTATTCCGATGCAACCAGTCTGAAACTGGAAGAGGGGTTCAGTGGCAAGATCACCATCACTCCTTCGTCTGAATCGAAAAACAAAATCGAACTGTCCGGCATTCGCGGTGTTCGCGTTGATAAGGCGTTCGTTAGTGGTTATGTGATGCGCCGGAACCTCACCAATGGTGAAACAGGGGATGCTCCAGTTAAGGTCGAGTTTCATGCGAGCAAAGACGATTCCGAGCAAACCAACGCTGAGATTCGAGATCTGTTGACCGCCAGTGGTGTGGATTGGGGATTCACGGACGGTCCGAACTTCATGAGTCAGTATGGGCCGGTGCTGCTGATGATCGGTGCAGCGTTTCTGATCATGATGTTTGCAGCTCGCAAGATCGGTGGCGTTGGTTCACCGATGTCGTTTGGTCGGTCTCGTGGCCGCCTCTACGCACAAGACGACGTTGGCATCACATTCGATGACATTGCAGGTGTCGACGAAGCGGTTGAAGAAGTCCGTGAAATCGTCGACTTTTTGAAGTACCCGGAGAAATATCAGCGTTTAGGTGGTCGCATTCCCAAAGGTGTGTTGCTGGTTGGCCCTCCAGGAACGGGTAAAACGTTGCTTGCCAAGGCGATTGCGGGGGAAGCGGGTGTGCCCTTCTTCAGCTTGTCTGGTAGCGACTTTGTTGAGATGTTTGTGGGCGTCGGTGCCGCTCGTGTTCGCGACATGTTCCAACAAGCAGCTGCGAAATCGCCGAGCATCATCTTCATCGACGAACTTGATGCCCTCGGCAAGAGTCGCAGCAACTCGGTGGTCGGCGTGCATGACGAACGTGAGCAAACACTGAATGCTTTGCTGGTTGAGATGGACGGTTTCGATGCCAATACCGGCATCATTGTGATTGCGGCGACGAACCGACCCGAAACGCTCGATTCGGCGCTGCTGCGACCAGGACGCTTTGACCGCAACGTGTTGGTCGATCGTCCCGACAAATCTGGACGCGAAGAGATTTTGAAGGTGCACGTCAAGAACGTAAAGCTGGCACCGGACGTGCGGTTGAAAGAGATCGCATCGATTACCAGTGGCTTTTGCGGAGCAGACTTGGCTAACTTGGTCAACGAAGCGGCCCTACTGGCGGCTCGTAAAGGCAAGAACACGGTTGGCCAAGAGGAGTTTGACGAAGGCGTCGAACGTGTGACGACCGGCCTAGAGAAGAAGCGTCGGGTGATGCAAGACGATGAAAAGCGTCGTGTGGCTTACCATGAGGCAGCTCATGCGTTGGTCGCTTACTCTTTGCCGAATACCGATCCAGTCCATAAAGTCTCGATCATTCCGCGCGGCTTGGCGGCACTTGGATACACGCTACAGCGGCCCGAAGATGAACGGTTTTTGATGACCCAATCGGAACTGGAATCTCAAATGCAAGTCCTGTTGGCTGGTACCTTGGCTGAGGAGTTGGTCTTCCAAGACATAAGCACCGGAGCCCAAAACGATCTGGAACGCGCCAGCGCGATTGCACGCAGCATGGTGATGGAGTTCGGCATGAGTCGCCTCGGTCGAGTCAATTACCGAGAAAGCGGACGTTCGCCGTTTTTAGGCGGTGGACGAGGCGAACCGTATAGCCGCGATCACAGCGAACAGACAGCGCGTGAAATCGACGAAGAAGTCAAGCGTATCATCGACGACATGGCCCAGCGAACCCGACAAGTGCTCGCGGAACGCAAGCAAGCCTTGGAGAATATCACGCAGCGCTTGATCGAAGTCGAAGTTATCGACAACACTGAACTACGGCGACTAGTTGACGAAACGTTGCCTGGTCCGCGCGTGGTGCCTGGTACACAGAACACTGCTAGAAACACAGTGGTACCCTCAAAGCCAGAGGAAGAACGCCCAGGCGCTTCTGGCGAAGCGGTCTAAGCCACTCGCTTTGACCTCAACCGTACTTTCTTTGTTTCGTACAACTGGCTGTTGCCGCGTTTGCCGACCAGCGTGGCTGCACCGGACTGGCGGAGGCAGTAAGCCACTTTCTGAGCGTGCCAACGTGGCTTTTGCATGGCCGCAGCAAGTTCAGCGGTATCGAATGGCTGAGGCAATGCATGGATCGGCAGTAACGCGAGCAGATCGCTGAGTTTGCTGAACTCGAATCTGGACTCGATACCAACCAGAGTTTGTTCGAGTGTGCGGTAGCGTTTACCACGGCGGCGACTTGGGCGAGCGCGATCGATGCGGGTTTCTTCGGCTTCGATTAGAACGACTTCGAGTATCAATTTCGGATGGGGAAAAATGGTTCCAAAGTGAACAAGGTCGAGAAAGATGTCCAGCACATCACCGCGTTTCGGGCTAAGCCGTCGGCGCAGAACTTCGCCACCAGGACCGTCGAGAGTGACCAGCGTTTTGCGGGCAATGATCGGTTTGACGATACGCACTCTTTTGGATTGTTCACTCAGCAAGCAACGTGTCTTGTCGCGCAGCGCACCCAGTGAAGCATGCTGGATCTCGATCAGTTCACCGCGTTTTCCAATCGCATCAATCCGATAGCCATGCACAGTCACTTCCGTCTTTTCTGACGAAGTCGCATAGTTCAGTTTGAGTTGTCGATGCAGTGCGGTTTCCATTCCAGTCTCTCTTGAGCCCAACATGCATGTTGGGCATTGGCCTCGGGGTACATGTTTTACTGTCGCACAATTGTCTCAATTGTTGCAGCTACAATTGGAAATCTGTCGAAGTGATACGGCTGGAATTGGCAAATGTTCTCAAGTGCACTGCGAATACTGACTCAACTATGCGATTTACCGATCACCCAGCTTGATCGTCACTTAAACCGTACAACTTCGGCGGCTCTTCCTTTGCGCTGATCGCATTAGTGAGTCTCCTTTTGGTGAACAATAGCTCCTTCGTTTGCACTGGCACAGCCAGTGGCACACTAGGCTCACTCAACCTAAAAATCTAATGTTGACGAAGCACTAGTGTATCAGATGGACGGCTAGCAGTTGAATGGCAAAAAAACACTGCCATCGTCACGTTTCGCCGGCCTCATTGGCTGTGGCAGATGGGATGTTTCCGAAAACGAGTAAAGCGACGAAGACACACAGAACGGCGATAAATGGGATATAGGCCCAAACGCTAGGTTCTGGCGTAGTACTCTTTGCGTTCTGTAGCCGCGTAAAGGTCATGACACAAACAACAAAAGTGATAAAGTGCAGAAACATCGCTTGTACGAAGGTCACGACCTTGCGTGGAGTCGAAGAGGCGATAGCGCTCGCAAGAAATAACAAGGAACTTCCGAGGGCTGGTGGCAGGTAACGTTCCAGCACTGTTCTCCAATCCGCTTGCGTTCCAAGCTCAGAAAAGGCGTATTCCACGGGTAACAGCATTGCCACCGGAATAAGAAATCCGATGACAGTCAATGCACAAATCTTGCCGAGTGTGCGGGACCAATGTAAACGCGGCCGCGTCATGACAATCATCTCATGGATTTCGGGCGGTTGAGCTTGCATCTTCCAAAGGTGTCGCGAGGGCTTCAACCACAACTGCGGTGGCGTTGTCGCGGCCTGATTCGGCAACGGCGGTTAGCACCAAGCGACTGGCTTTCGGCAGATCTTTTTGACTGGCATTGGGGTCGCGGATCAGCTCTTCGATGCCACGATCCCATAGGCCATCGGTGACTCCGTCAGAACACAATACGAATTGGTCACCGGGCTCGTAATCGAGCACACCGATTTGTGGAACCAAGAACTGATGACCAGCTCCCAGCGCTTGGGCGAGCACGTTTTTGCGGGGGTGCATACGAGCTTCCCGTTCATTCAGTTGTCCGTTACGTCGCAGCCAGCCGACGTGCGAATGATCTTCGGTGATCTGCTTCATCCCGCCACTTTGAGGCAAGTGATACAAGCGACTGTCGCCGATATGTCCGTAGTAGACTCGACCGCGACGGAACCAAGCCAGCGTCAAGGTTGCGCCCATATTGCGGCAGTTCGCGTCGTAGCGTCCTTTGCGGATCATGTCGTTGTGAATGGCTACGAACAAATCGAGTAGGATCTCATGGCTGTAGGCCGCGAAACGATCCTCATTAAGTCCAAATTGCTTGGGCAGATGCAATGTGATCTTGTCCATCGCAATACGACTTGCAAATTCCCCAGAACGTTCGCCTCCCATCCCATCGCTAACGGCAAACACAAAGTCGGAATCGGCTAAGGACGCTTCACCCGTCTTGCCGAGGTAACGAATCCCGTGATTGTCAAGCAAAGTGGCCAGGAACGAGTCTTCATTATTCGGTCTGAATTTGCCGGGATGGGTCAAGCCTGACCAACGCAACTGCTTGGCGTTTAGACCTGAAGCAACGACGCTAGACGGAGCCACTTCAACTGGGTTGCCGATGATCTCTGCGAATTCGAAATCGATGATGCAAAAGCGACCATCGGAGGCTCGATAGGTTATGTTGCGCTGGAACGGATCGTCGTGACGAACTCCATACTGCTCAAGGCTATCGAACAACTCTTTGACTTTGCTATCTGTCAGATGTTCAACGCGGGCTCCGCAGTTGGTCGTCACAATCTTGAGTTCGTTAGCGTTGGCTTCCAGTAGACGCGGCACGAAGGGGCACTTTCGCAGCTCGAGGTACTTCAGCACACGCACTTCGTTTTCGAATCGCGATTGCGACTCCGCACCGCGAAACTGCTTGTGAACCGTCCCGTCATAACCGATGCGAACCAAGGCTCGCTGAGTATTCTTTGCTTCGTGCACCAGTTCATCCTCCGCTAGATAAACGCTCACAAAATTTTGTAGATCGCACTGAGTCAGTTTATCGCACTGGTTATTTGTTACTATTCTGACACTTCTCGCTGTTCGCCACCGAGTTGACTCGGTGGAATCACGACTTTTCAGCTAGATTCTCGCATTGAAGCACTCTCTCGCCCCCGCCCGTTCGGTTTGCAAGCTCTGCATGCAGACCGAACGGGCGGGGCGGGAGCTTTCGGTCGATTTTGCAGTTAGCTAATCAGTCATCGCTCCACCTCGCAAGCTAGGATGGTGGCGATCGGCGAGAAGTGTCACTATTTGTCACACAGGGGTTGGCTTGGATTCGATTCTGACAGCAACTCAGTCAAAGTGGTTGCCGCAAAGGCTTCTTCCATGTTCTTCAGCGAGGTATCCATGCGGCGATGCAACGCGCACAGTTGTGTACCGTGGGACTTTAGGTCTAGCGGACATGTCTTGATGCGTTGGATTGGCTCGACCGCGTTCACGATGTCGAGAATGGTTAGGCTTGCAGGTTCGCGGGCAAGTGACACGCCGCCGCCCAAGCCACGTTGCAGGCGGACGATCCCTTTTTCGCGCAGTCCTTGAAGCACTTTGGACAGGTACGCTAGCGGCACTTTGGTGGCTTCGGCGATCTCTGCAGTCGTCTGTGCCTCGGGTGACTTGATCGCCAAGTGCACAGCGGCCCGTAGCGCGTATTCGACAGTTTGTGAAAACATACTTTACTTCCCGCTCAACCGTAGGATGGGACCCTCTGTCCCGTCCGAACTCTCTTCACCTTATATGGACTCAGCTCGCTTCCATCCGTACGCTCGGGACGATAGGGTCACAAAGTTGTCCCAATCTAAACCTAACAGCAGCTATCCTCAGTTGCTGATGGCAATCCGCGGCGTCGTGGGCCAGGGATCTCCTGCCCAACGCGCAGAATTCGATTTTCGCTATCGACGAAAACGACTCGCGGGACGATGGCCACCTGTTCTGCTTGATCCGCACTAAAGGCAAACGTCGCAATGATCACCACATCGCCGGGCCGAATCAGATGCGCCGCTGCCCCGTTCGCACAGATGCTCAAACTGCCTTCGTCACCTTCAATTGCGTAAGTCTCCAGCCGAGTCCCGCGGGTAATATTCCACACGTTAACCGCTTCGAAGGCTTGGATATCGGCAGCACGCATCAAGTTGGGAGGCAAGGTGAGCGAGCCTTCGTAGTCCAAATCAGCTTGGGTTACTGTGGCGCGGTGAATCTTGGAACGCAAAAATTTTCGGAACATAAATTGTCACAGATTAGGGAGCATGGAAAAGCCGCCTCCGATTCGGTTGCCGAAGCTATTGTACTGATTCACACACTTTTGGTCGACGCCGCTCCAGGTGGGTCGCTCCGGGTGGGTCGCTCCTGCCAGGTGCGACCTGCAGGACCCAACATCTGTCGATTCGGGATTATCCGCAGTACGCTAGAGTCGCGAATCGTAAGTTCTATACCGCAGCTTTGCCGCAAGCGGGCGAGGACGCCCGCGCTCCGGAATACCGGATGTCCCTCCGCAAGAAAATCCAGGTGAGTTCCAAAAGTCACCATACTTTGTACGCAAACGGAGGCTTTTTCGGGTGCGCCACCTGTAGTCCGCTATGATTCAA
>JANRMD010000511.1:0-28598 GCA_033761895.1 Pirellulaceae bacterium
AGCGTGTCAAGGAACGCGGTGGCTCGATCCATTACTTCTGCGTGGGCCGCGTACTCGAACAAGCCGACGTTGCATGGTTGCAAGAGCTTGCCGAGGCTGGCCATCCCGTTGGCAACCACACGTACGATCACGTGAATTTGCTCGCGAAGAGTAACGACGAACTGCAGTATCGATTCCAACGAGCGCCATGGCTGCTTGAAGGACGTACAATCCCAGAAGCAATTCACGAAAACATCCGCGTGACAACGTTAGCACTCAAGCAAAGAACGGGCATCGAAAATCGTGGCTTTCGCACTCCAGGCGGTTTTAATGCCGGTTTGAAGGAGCGCGAAGACTTGCAAAAAATGTTGCTTGAGCTTGGGTTTAAATGGGTTAGCAGCCTTTATCCGGCTCACGCGAATACTGAGCCGAAACAAGAGCCTTCGGAAGCGGTGTACGAGAATGTCGTGCAATCACAAATTGCTGCGCAGCCATTTCGATACCCAACTAGTTTGATAGAGATTCCCATGAGCCCCATCAGCGATATCGGAGCGTTCCGCAATGGGCAGTGGAAATTAGAGTGGTTTCTCGAAGCGGTACGTCGAGCGGTATTGTGGACGATTGCAAATAAGGCAGTCTTTGATTTTCTCGCTCATCCGTCTTGCCTCGGAGTGGTCGACCCAGATTTCAAAACGATCGATCTGATTTGTGACCTAGTCCAAGCCGCAGGAGATGCGGCAGAAATCGCTGACCTCGATCAAATTGCGAGCAACGTGAAATGAGTCGTGTGGTTCACCTTTGGCTGACGCTTTCGATTGCATTCTGCGTAGTCAGTTGCGCAGACGCTGACGAGAAAGTCGTTGACTATGTTCGGGATATCAAACCCATCTTGAAGACAAGATGTTATGCGTGCCATGGTGCATTGAAGCAAGAATCCGAACTGCGTTTGGACTCAGGTGCACTGCTGCGTAAGGGTGGTGTAAGTGGTCCGCTGGTTGGTGAAGCCAAAGCCGAGATCAATCTGCTACTTGAACGCGTTTCAACAAGCGATCCATCCGAACGTATGCCACCCGAAGGCGAACGACTGTCAACGTCGCAAGTCGAATTGCTGCGCAAATGGATCGAACAAGGTGCCTTGTCGCCCGAGGATGAACAACCTGAGGAAGACATTCGAAAGCACTGGGCCTTTCAAGTACTCGTACGACCAAAGATCCCCTCCAACCGGGAAAAGTCCATCGATCGCGACAATTTGACCGAAGGTGCGAATAAAAATCCGATCGATTGTTTTCTGAGCGAAAAGTGGCAAAAGGCTGGGGTTCAACCTTTGCCGACTGCTGATCGCGCAACGCTGCTGCGGAGGCTTTATATCGACTTGATCGGATTGCCACCAACTTCGGAAGCTCTGGAGAAATTCGTTACCGATGAATCGCCTGGCGCCTATGAGGCGGTGGTGAGTGAGTTGTTGGAATCACCGCAACACGGCGAACGCTGGGCACGTCACTGGATGGACGTTTGGCGCTACAGCGATTGGTACGGTCGACGTTCTGTGCCTGACGTGATGAATAGTTATCCGATGATTTGGCGGTGGCGCGATTGGATCGTGCAGTCCATCAACCAGGACAAACCCTACGACAAAATGATCGTCGAAATGTTGGCCGCTGATGAGTTGTTTCCTGACGACGAGCGGAGTTTAGTTGCCACCGGTTATTTGGTACGCAGTTGGTTTAAGTGGAACTACGAGACTTGGAAGAAGGATCTGGTTGAACACACGGGCAAGGCATTTCTTGGATTGACGCTGAATTGCGCTCAATGCCACGATCACAAGTACGATCCGTTGACACAAGAAGAGTATTTTCGGTTCCGAGCTTTTTTCGAGCCTTTGGAACTCAGGCATGATCGTCTGCCAGGCGAACCCGATCCAGGACCGTTTGTGAAGTATGTCTATGCTTTGTCTTATGGCCCCATCAAAAGCGGTATGGTTCGCGTATTCGACGAATACCTGAACGCTGAGACGTTTATGTTCTCGAATGGCGATTCGCGATTGCGGATGGAAGGTAAACCGCCCGTCAGTCCAAGTGCTCCCTCCGTGCTAGGAGGCGACAGATTACAACACACTGCAATTGAGTTACCGATCACTGCAGCTTACCCTGGAATGAAAGAGGTGCTTCGCGATGAAGAGCGTGCCAAACGCAACTTTGAAGTTGCAACCGCCACCAAGCAACTCGCAGAAGCCAAAGCTAAATGGGAACTCGAACCCGCAGATCTGCGAGAAGAACTTGCCAAAGCGGAACGGTTGTACAACGAAGCCCGAACGAAAGCCCAAGCCGAAGCTATTCGCTTGAGTGCCATCTCCACACAGAACAACGCCGTACGAAGTAGAGTTTTAGCAGGATCCCAGTCATTGATGCTGGATGCCAAGGCGGGGCGACGTGCGCTCTCACATGCTTTGCCTGGATTGGATTCGCTGTCTGACAATGGCAAGGTAACGTATTTGATACGAATCGCGCAGGATGGGATCACCAATCTGCAGCTGGGACTAGACATCGACCAGGGGGCAACTGGAGGCTATGTTGCATTTGAAAAAGGGACGATCAAGACCTACGCGCCAGGAGGATTCACGGAGATGGGCGTGGGCAGTTATGACGTGTCTAAAGGACAAGATACGTTTCGAGTGGAAATGCAATTGGATGTCGCCAACAATCAATTTTTGCTAAGCGTAACTTCGCTGGGTGACAATCAAGTCGTGGTTAATGGTGTCCCAGCAGCTTTGAACGGTTGGAAACCTCAGGCAAATGGCAAGCGAGGGCTGTTCATCGATTGCCGTGAAGGAACAGCGGCGATCTACGATGATTTGCGATTCACCCAGTCAGATGGCAGTGTTGTGTTGCAATTTGATTTTGAACCACCGGATTGCATTGAAGGGAGTGATATCACTGAACAGAATGAGAAGTCGAACGTAGCTTCCTGGAGGACAACAGGTTTTTGCGTTGCACCTGCCACATCGCTGGTGATCTCGACTTTGTCCGAGAATCCCGATGTGCAAGCCGCCTTGGTTCGTCTCAATATGGCGGAACTCGCCCTTAAGATCCCACTGCTAAGTCTCGCCGCTGCAGAGGCTAACTTAGAGTCGGCGAAGTTAGAACAAGCGAGCCTCGAGAGTCGCATGACGGCGGACTCGGTTCGCTATTCGACCGGTAAGCTGGCCGAAGATCGAAGCGCCGAACCATCGGTTAAGGCGTTAATTCAGGCGGCGTGCCAGGCGGAACGTGTGGCAGGTATCGCAACTGCGAAAGCGAATTTGGCTGTGGCTGAGGCTGCGATGGCTACGGCCGAGGCAAGCTTGGCAGCAGCGAAGGAGAAACAAGACCAAACCGCACTCGCCCAAGCGACGAAGGATTTGCAATTAGCCCAAAAGCAGCGTGTCACTGCCAGTGAAGGACTCAGCACAGCCCAAGCAGCGGCTTCGAAAGAACGTGTGGAATACACCGCTCTGTCCCCCAAGTATCCGCAGGTGACCACGGGACGTCGCGCAGCTTTAGCTCGGTGGATTGCGAACAAAGAGAATCCATTGACGGCTCGCGTTGCAGTAAATCACGTTTGGCTGCGTCACTTTGGCCAGGCGCTGGTGGACACGCCACATGACTTTGGACGGAATGGAAGTCGACCAACACACCCAGAGTTGCTCGATTGGCTTGCCTGCGAACTGATGGATTCAGGTTGGTCGTTGAAGCATCTTCATCGGCTGATCGTAACCAGTCAGGCGTATAAGATGGCCAGTATCACGCCTCACTCAAGTCAACTGAATGAACACGAGTCAGCGGCAGCATCCGTGGATCCCGACAATCGAACCTATTGGCGATTCCCGTCATCGCGCATGCAAGCCGAAGTGGTGCGCGATAGCTTGTTGGCACTTTCCGGAGAACTCGACCAAACGATGGGCGGTCACGAAATCGATCATCAGCAGGGAATGACGTCGCGCCGTCGCAGTCTCTACTTCGCTCATCACGGCGAAGAAAAAATGGAGTTTCTGGAACTGTTTGATGCCGCTAACGCTTGCGATTGCTATCGGCGAAGTTCTTCAGTGCAACCACAGCAGGCGTTGGCGTTAATCAACAGCGATCTGACCAAGTCTCTGAGTCGTCAATTGCAAACGCGATTGTGGGTTTCGGCAAACGCGAATTCGTTGCAGACTGGCGAGAGTGAAGCCGTGAGTCGCTTTGTAAGAATTGCGTTTCTACAGGTCCTCAATCGTGAACCGCGAGGGCAAGAGATCGAGGTCTCGCTAAAGTTTTTGCAGGAGCAGGCAGACCGCCTTACGGCTGTACAAGCCAATTCGCCTGACCTTCAGCCATCTGAATTAAGACCTGCTGAGCGGGCACGGGCGAACTTTATTCATGCGTTAATGAACCACAACGACTTTGTGACCCTGCGATAAGTTATTCGAAAGTGAAAAGGGGTTGAAACATGCTGAGCTCCAACAGGTCCTTTTGTGGTCGATCGCGCCGCACTTTCTTGAACAATCTTGGCATGGGTTTCGGCGGTTTGGCTCTTAGTTCAATGCTGCATCAAGATGGTTACGCCTCTGATAGCGCTCAGCAACGTCGTCCGGATGGTAAGCCGCATTTCGCCCCTCGAGCCAAGAACGTCATTTGGATCTTTTTGTCTGGCGGCGTCAGTCAGATGGAAACGTTTGACCCCAAGCCGCTGCTGAACAAGCTGGGCGGTAAGACGTATGACGAAACCAATTTGCCGAATCCTCAAAAGCAGCCGATGTACCTCGAACGTTCTCGTTCCGTGGTTGGACTGGATCGTGAACTGCATTCCAAGATCTTTCCTTTGCAGGTCGGATTTAAGAAGTATGGCGAAGTTGGACTGGAGGTGAGCGATTGGTTGCCTCACTTGGCCACGTGCGCTGATGACTTGGCGGTCGTACGTTCAATGTGGACCACGGACAATGACCATGCTGCCGAGTTTCAGATGCATACCGGTCGTCACAAGCTAGACTCACCCGAGCCGGTCATAGGTTCATGGATCAATTACGGATTGGGCACACTCAATGAAAACATGCCTCAGTTTGTTTTCTTGGGTGAGTTCAAGGACCCGCGAGTGAAGGAGAACTTCGACGCGCACTATTTGGGACCTACCTACGGAGGAGTTCAGCTGCATTTAGATCCATCGAATCCGCTGTCCTTTGGTCGTCGTCCTGCCGACATTAGCGAGGTGGAACAACGCGGTGAATTTGAGTTCTTGAGGGAGTTGAATCACATCGCCGCTGTCGAGTATCCCCACGATGCTCAGTTGCAGGCGCGAGTCAATTCGTATGAGTTGGCGTTTCGAATGCAGCAGTCTGTGCCAGAAGCCTTGGACTTTACCGGCGAAACGCAGGACACTCAGCGCTTGTATGGAATCGACAATCCAACCACCGCAGTCTACGGACAACGTTGTTTGGCCGCGCGGCGACTGGCAGAGCGCGGTGTGCGTTACACCTTGGTCTACTTAAGCGATTATGGCGAATGGGACTCGCACAGCGATCTCCAAAAGAATCATTCGCGATCCTGCGAACGAATTGATCGACCGGTGGCAGGACTTTTGAAAGATCTCAAACGCCGTGGCTTAATGGAGGACACCGTGGTTGTTTTTACAACTGAGTTTGGAAGAACACCCGGCGTGGAATTTGGCATGTTCAACAAGTCGGCCACTGGGCGCGACCATCATCCGCATGGCTTTACAATTTGGCTGGCTGGAGCCGGAATCCGGCCTGGAATACATGGTGCGACGGATGAGTTGGGCTTTCATGCGATTGAACATCCGCACTATGTCACCGATCTACACGCAACCATCTACCATCTCCTCGGTCTCAACCCCCGCTTGATGGAAGTGCCGGGGCGAAAGCGACTTGAGATGGATTATGGTAACGTCATTCGAGAGATTTTGGCTTGATCTCGTAGGTCAGTGTTATTTGGAGAACATTACCCAGGTGGCACCTTTGGCTGGGATCTTGATCGAAAGTTTGGCTCGTTCATTCCGATCCAGAGCTACACTTTGACGTTCCCCTTTTTCGACCTGGTAATGAGCTGTTTCAGTCAGTCCGCTGTACAGTAACGGGAACGAAACCTCGCGAGTGATCGGCTGATCGAGCGGATTGTAGAGCATGGCAAACGCTGGTGTAGTAAGGTCTGGGTTGACGTGCATCCAGCCATCCCAATCGCGACCATCGGCGCGACGTAGTGGGATCAAGCTACTGTCCAATATTGCTCGATGGCCTTTATAGAAATCGACCCAACGTTTGACCATCAGTTTGGTCTCTTCGGTGTCATAGAGACGCGGTCCTCGGAAACAGGCTTGAACGCCCGCTCCCAGCAAGTTCTGAAGCCGTCGTTCGTAGTGATCGAGATGTTCGCTCAGAGGTTCGATGGTTGCCGCGGGACCGCCACCATGGTATTCCGTTAGTGGCACAAACATCCAACCCATCGTTGGCAATTTGTAACGTGTGCCGTCATGAATGTTCTGACGTTCAATGATCTCTTGATACTCACGCGGCAGCGACCAATTGGTTTCACGGTAGCCCATCGCAACTTTGCTAGAGCCGTTCAGAAAGTACCAATCGGGGACGTTGAGATAGATGCCTTGACCGCGGCACATTTGGTAGAAGCGATTGATACGTTCCCATTGCTTCCAACGAGAATCTTCGTAACCGCGGTGCCCAGGATGATTGGTCGAAGCACAGGCGTCGCCCGGGTACGAACCATCATGTTCGAGAACATCGCAACCGGTCTCTCGATAGAAGGCTTCGAGTTTCGTGAAGTAGGCTTGTCCCCACTCGCTTTCCAAGCACGGGCTATTTCCGAAGCGCGCGAAGCCGCCGGGCTGGCCCGTTTTAGGATTCACGACGTCATCCTTCTTGCTCACAGATCGACTTGCCAACAGCGAATAACCACCAAGTGCGATTCCCTTTGAGTGTGCATAATCTGCCAACTCTCGAATCTGCAACAGATACTCTTTAGAGGTGTTCTCGATGTCAAAGCCACTACCAAACGTCATGATCACCATTTCAAAACCAACTTCAGCGGCTTGGTCAATTGCCAATCGAACTGCGGCTGGATTGGCGCTGCGGACGTGATGGATCAGAGGATTCTCCAGGGCCCACGGTGCAATCGTGCGGTACATGCGACCTAGTGCTAAACAGTTGCGTGTTTCGTCGCGACTGTCGTGAGCGAGAATCCACGTTCGGAAGGATTCAAAGTTCTCGCCGCTGGACACATCGACATCGGGACCAGCGGGCGGTCGGCATTCCAGCAAACACTTCGATTGCATCAAGTAGTTGACTTGGGTCTTGTAGGTTGGGTCCGCAACCCAATGGACGGAATCAACTTGAGCACTGGCACCGTGCATCGAACAAGTAGTGAAGTTTGTCTCTACGTGCAGGTTGGGCAAAAAGGGCTCCGCGAGATCTTCCACTTGGCTGGACGCTTCTACGCAAGCCAGAATTTCACTCGTGAATCGATTCAAGCGAATTGTCTTGTCCGAATCGTTCTTGAGCGTGAACCACTTGCAGATCAATGGAATCCCTTCGTAGATCTCATAGTGCACAGTGATCGTTACGCCGTTAGCGGAGGCTCGCTTGGATTCCGGCGGAGATGATGGAGCTTTGAAATGGAATTGAACTTCGGTCCCCTTGGGTGGCCAGTTCGTGTGGGTTGAAATCCACTGTGCACGCGGCTTCCACGCGAATCGAGCTTGTATGGGCGCGATGGTGAAGTTCACCAACTGAAAGGAACTTGGGTCATGCGTCAGCTTGGAGTACCATTCTGGCCGCAGAAAGTTGTCAAAAGGTTGTCCCTTCAGTCCCCCGATATCAAAATCCTCTCCGTCGATGGTTACTCGGCATTCGGGGCGTATGCTGCGCAGCAGAGATTCATTGGAGTGCAATTGCTTCAGTTCGACGCAAGCCAAGTTCGGAGATACCAAGAACGATCTGCGAATCAGTCCATTGTCCAGCACCAACTCGCCAGGCTGATCTGTGGAGAAAGCACCTGCTTGGCCAGCCGTGCCTTGGATCAACCAGTCGCCAACCACTTGCGTTTGTAGCTTGGGCAGGGCCGCAACTTGGTCCACCAACTCATTGGCCGAAGTTGCAGTTTGGAGGCAGATCAGAACGAAAACCCAACTTAAAAATCTCATCACTTGCTTTCCAAAGATTGCTGTCAACGAAGGGCTTTACTGGCTGAGGCGATCATTTCTTCAGCCAGTTCCAGGCGTCATGTACGGTGGTTTCGATAGGGCGGCGCTGGTAGCCAAGTGCTTGCAAGGCTTTGGTTGAATCGTAGTAATGGAATAAATTGCCCATACCGATCATGGCACCATTCAGGTCGCGCTCTTTCAAGCGTAATCCGCGGTTGGCAGTGTCAATCACTTTGCCAACAGTTTCGAGGAATTTGCGGCCCGCGACTCGAACCGTTTTGCGTTTGCCGATTGCGTTCAGCATCAACGACCACAGTTGCTGGTAGGTCAAGTTTTCGCCTGCCAAGATGTACGATTGGCCATTAGCGCCCCGATCGATTGCATTTACAGTGGCTGCCGCAACGTCTCTAGCATCGCAGGCACTACAACCTCCGGCCGGAGCCAACAGGATGGGGGCTTTGCTGATTTCCAGCATCATACGACCGCTGGATGGTTTCCAGTCATAGGGGCCAAGCATAAAACCGGGATGGACAATCGTCGCCTGCAGTCCGCTATGGGTTGCGTCGCGGACAACTTGTTCTGCCTCAGTCTTGCTGATCACGTAAGCACAGGCCATTTTCTTTAAACCCAATGCAAACTCACTTTCAGACGCAACCGAGGATGGTCTCGGGTCGGATTCGTCGATTGGCCGCTGGGCTCCGGTCGCGGCAAACATCGTATCAACAGTGGATATGTGAACCATTTTGGCAGCGTGCTTGATACACGCGTTCACGATGCGTCGCGTACCCTCGACATTTACTTCACGCGACTCAGCTAGGAATTGCCAACCGATATGAATCATGGCTGCTGAGTGTATAACGGCTGAGCAACCTTCTACAGCCCGATCGATTACTTCCGCCTTGCTCAGGTCCCCTTCGTGAACATCTACCATGACATGACTGGAGCTCGCGTGGGTATTCGCATTCGACAGATCTTCGATGGCGGTGCGAGGCGTGTTTTTGCGGCAGAGCACCCGGACCGCTTCACCACGTTGCAGCAGTTCGCGAACAATGCAATTTCCCAGCAGCCCAGTTGCACCGGTCACTAAAATCATCACTCGTCCTTTAGTGTTTGATTTGAATAAGTTGATTGAGGCTACCGCTTGAAAAGCCCGCGATATCCAGTGTCACAAATCGAAATCCCAGGGATTTGAAGTAGGCCAACAATTCGCTTCGCAATGGATCAACTGCAAATCGTGGTATTTCAACGACGCTCATTTCAATCCGAGCTAGTTCGCCAGCGTGCAGACGCACTCTGAACTCAATTAGTCCACGCTCACGCAACCAGTGCTCGGCCTGTTCGATCATCGCCAGACGATCGCTCGTCACTTCGACTCCGTAAGCGATCCGTGACGCCAAGCAGGGACTGGCGGGTTTTTCTGAAATCGGCAAGTTCCAATGCTGAGCTAACTGGCGGACGATCGCTTTGTCGAACCCGAGTTCAGCCAAAGGCGCGCGAACATGATGCTCCGCGGCTGCTACCAGACCGGGACGATAGTCGCCCAAGTCGTCGGCATTGGTTCCCGTCACAATGGTTGCGTCGGGATATTGGCGCTTCAGCGCTTCGAACAAATGCGTCTTGCAGTGGTAGCATCGTCGCGAGTCATTTAGTTGGTAGTCGCGATCTTGGGTCTCGCCTGTTTCAATCGTCACATGAGGCAGTTCGATGCGAGCCGCCGTTTCCTTGGCATCTCGCAATTCCTGTCGCGCCAAACTTGGACTTTCGCCTGTCGCCAAGAAGACCTGCAATCCAGGTGTTGATGCGGCTGCGATGGAAGCGGCTTGGGCAACGACCGCGCTATCGACACCACCGCTAAGAGCAACGACATAACGCTCGGAGGATTCTTGAAACCAAGTGACCAACTTATTCGCTAGTTCCTCGGCCGTTGTGGGCAGAGAGTTCGAGTTTGTTTGAGACGTTCGCGGCACTTGAAATTCGATAGGTCAGGGGTGGGCTACGTTTAGCGGGATTTATCATTATCGACCACATATCTGCAATTGGCCAGACCAGTCGTGGATGCCCTGAGGCGGCCCTAATGATGGCGCTCTAATTGTTGCTTGGAAGCGATCCGAACGATGTTTTGTTTGGTTTTTCATAACCCGCAGTGTTAGCGAGGGACATTCGTGCATCGTCAGGTCGACGCTCCCACTCGGTTCCTCGCTAACGCTGCGGGTTGCGAAAGCCAAAACTCGCAACTTTAAAACTGACGCCTCGGATTGCGAAGGCCCGAAAATCGCAACATCAAAAGGCGGCCCTTGGGATGGCCCTTAAATGGACTTCGGGTGGCCTCGTACGAGCAACCTTTCGCGATCGGTTAAGGAGGTTATATTGCTGACTCTAGGAAAATGACGTTTGTTTCAATGATGAGAGACTTTTGATGGTTGAGCCAGTTCGCATCGGTTCTGTAACTTGTGGTGGCGGCGGGCCGCTGACGATCATCGCAGGGCCATGTGTCATTGAGTCGCGAGAACTGACCCTGCTGATCGCAGAAGAGCTGAAGGCAATTTGTGGACGTTTGGGGTTGCCACTGATCTTTAAGGCTTCGTTTGACAAAGCGAACCGAACCAGCGCGGGTAGTTTTCGGGGTGTTGGTATCGAAGATGGCTTGGAAGTGCTGCGTTCGGTTGGCCAAGCCACGGGATTGCCAACTGTGACCGACTTGCATTTGCCAGACCAAGCGGCCCAGGTGGCGGAAGTTTGCGATTTGCTGCAGATTCCTGCGTTCTTGGCGCGGCAAACCGACCTGTTGCTGGCCGCTGCCGCAACTGGCAAGCCGGTGCACGTGAAAAAGGGCCAATTCATGGCCCCAGCGGACATGCAATACGTGGTGGAAAAACTAAGAAAAGCGAACGCGGCGGGAATCATGCTGTGCGAACGCGGAACTTTCTTTGGTTATGGTAGGTTGGTGAACGACATGCAATCCTTGCCGCTGATGAGGCAATTTGGCGTGCCTGTTGTGTTCGACGCAACGCATTCCGTGCAACAACCCGGAGGGCTGGGTGGGGCGACTGGGGGGAATCGGGAAATGATCTGGCCTTTGGCTAGGGCGGCTGTCGCAGCAGGGGTAGATGCCGTTTTCCTTGAAACTCATCCGGAACCGGACAAGTCACCCAGTGATGGGCCGAACATGGTGCCCTTGGCACGCGTAGAAGAGTTGCTGAATCAGTTGCGTCAAATTGCTGAATTGGCTGCCGGTTGGTGAGACCAACGCGAAACTTCTGGAAATTGTGACTTTTGCAGAGAAAAAGAACGGGCAATGCGACGACTGATCGTAGATCTTCACACTCAACGTTGGTTATGTCTGGTGGTTTGCGCGTCCCTTTTGCTAACGGCGATAATCAGCCAAACGGGATGTCGTCGGGCTCAGCGAAGCGATCGTGCCGCAGTCATCGACCAGGCAATTCAAGCCAAGAAGACCAAAAGCGACAATCTGCGCGACGCCATGCGTTACTTGAAACAGTTAACGCCGGTCACCCGCGACAAGGTCACCAAAGAAGTACTCGTGCAGCTCAACACTTGGATCGAGAACGTTCCTAAAGAGAATTTTCAGTACTCGACGCCTGCCCTATACCAGCCGCTGCCGGCCGACTGGGCAAGCCGACAGGACATCAACAATCCTGCTCAGTTGACCTTCGATGCCTGGGATGTCGATTACCTGTTTCAGTGCAAATTGATGAGGAACTTAGCCGACTGGATCATTGCGACACCTGTCCGCGATCGATTGCTACAGCCCAGTATCGATGGCTTGAAATCAAAGCTGGATGCCAAGGATGCAGCCAAGTTTGAAGAAGCCTACAAGCTGTTTGACTGGAGCATTCGCAACATCTCCCTAGTCGGCACTGCCAAGGACGTCGAAAAACTGACGCTCGACCCTCGTGGACCATTACGCGAGCCGCCTGTCGGTTGCTCAAAACTCCCTTGGGAAACCGTGCTGTACTCGGAAGGTGATTTCGTCGAACGCGGGCGTGTGTTCACGGCACTGGCGCATCAACGCGGCATCGATACCGTATGGGTGTCCATCAACGGGACCGCATCCAGTCCAGGTTACCTATGGGCGATTGGGGTTCCGATTGCAGGACAGTTGTATTTGTTCGAATCGAAACTAGGTATGCCTATCGTTGACCCCGATACCTTAGCCTTCGCAACTTTGAAAGACGCTCGCGAGAACGAACGCATTCTCGCTCGACTCGATCTACCTGGACAATTCGACTACGTCGTTAATCCCGGAGACTTGGCGTCCGTTGCCTTACTCGTTGACGCGTTGCCGACAAGCATGAGCGCTCGAATGAAAGTGCTCGAGAAGTCATTGCTTGGCTCAGATCGCATGAGCTTGTTTGTGGATAGCGATGCGTTAACCGCGGCAATTCGCCAATCGTACCCCAATGATCCAGTTGTGCTTTGGAAAACGCCGTTACTGGCACGAGATTTCGCGGTCCAAATTCGGGAAATTCTAAGGACTCCATCGCAGGCGGCCGCACAATATATTAGTGCTTACGGAGTTTGGTTCTTGGACACGCCCGCCGCCCAAGCCCGCTTCCAACATCTGAAAGGTACCTTTGAATCGACGAATGACGAAGAAGGCGCGTTGACAATTTACATGAAATGCCGCGTCGATGATGAGACTATCGGCAAGATGAGCTACGATCCTGATATCCAGAAAGAATATGGGATCATCAAAGACCTGTCCGATACCAAGGAATCTTTCGAAGCTAAAGTGCTGCAAAGTCAGATGCTCTATGCCGTCGCCAAAGTCGATGCCAACTTCCTCTTGGCTCAGCTGCATTACGACCGTGGCAATTTCGAAGCGACTGTGAATTGGCTAGAGAAGCGGATTCTGCCGGACAAGCGGGCTGAAAAGTGGCACGCGGCCAGCAGTTACTTGTTGGCTCGAGCCCAAATCGAGCAAGGCCAAAATGATTTGGCGGAAGAGAAGCTGATCTTCCAGCCGAGCCCCCAAGAACCTGGAAATCGCTTGCGGTTACGCATCCTGAGAAGAGAAAAGCCGGCGACAAAGTGAACCTTTTAAACTCTACCTCGCCAGGCAATCGGCTTGCGGCCAAGTTTCCCTCGGAGCATTGCCCACCACTGTAGCGTAATGAATAACGCGACCGCGACCGGGTTAAGCACAACACCTGTCAGCGACTGACGAAAGCGGACCGCCGCCAGAGTTCTAGGTACATAGCTCAGCAGCGTTGCCAAGGCGAGGATCACAATCGCTGTCGTCGACCAACGCCAGAAGATGGCGTGGCCCAGTGAGAGTATCGGTAGAGTTTGACCGCCCAGTAGCAGCACGGTAAAGATCGCGATCAACTTGGGCTGAGCAATCCCCTCAGTTGCGTTTTTCAGCAGGCCCTGAACAACCTGCTGCATCGAAGTGTACATGCGGCAGGTCGCGATGTCGGTTGCGTCGAAGATATCGGTGACCAAGTTCGCCGATCGAAACGCACGCGGTAACTTTAGTCCATCGTGCCGCGAGTTTCGAATGGCCCGATGCCCATCGGCGGCAAAGTAGGCTTCGCGTCGGGCGATGAACAACTGGCCACAGCCCGCGCCGAACTCCGGCTTGCGACTGGCGCGCATCTGATCAAGCGGTAGAAACCCCAGCAACACTACATGCATGAGCGGAATCAGCAGTTTTTCGAACAAGGTCCCTGTTTCTTGGCAAGGAAAACCACTGAGTAAATCGCGTGGTGTTTGCTTGAGCTCAGCAGCAATTCTCGGTAACGCGTCCGCCGACAAGCGCACATCGGCGTCGAGAAACAAAAGCCAATCGAACTTGGCGGCTTGTGCGAGTTGCCAACATGCGTGCTGCTTGCCATTCCAGCCCTCTGGCAAACTTGGTGATTGAAGGAGCTTTACCCTGGAATCGTGACTTGCAAATTGCGAAACAATCTCAGCGGTGCGATCGGTGGAAGCATCATCGAGGACCAGGATTTCCAGTGGCTGAAAACTGCTGGCGGACAAGCACTGCAACGATTGCTCGATACTGGTCTCTTCGTTGCGAGCCGGGATCAAGACTGAGATGCCGCTGGTGCTTTCACCGCTTGGGGCATGCGCGTCGGCATTCAGCTCAGCCGCACGCGCGAATTGTGGAAAGTTGCGCATAAAGAGCAGGGCTGGGAAAGCGGCGAGCGCGAGAATCATTAATGAGAAGACTATAGTGAGCATAGATGGTCATTACTTTCCACGGAGTTTTTGACCGTGTTGAAGGTCAAGTTGTTTGCCAGTGATTCTCGCCCAGAATCGTCGCCATGGATCGTAAATCCGCGAAGTACCCGCGGCACCAGTAAGCATCACTTCAAAAACGGATTCATCACGGTCGATCGCGGCTTGGGCAAGTTGCTTTTGCGCATCCCTCAGTGAATTCGTCAAACGCTCAGCCCACTCGGCTTTGCTACTGGGTGATTCGGATCGAGCCGCCAGTAGGGGCTTGCCAAACCACACCAAGATCTCAGGCAAGCGTTCTTCCCAAAATGTGTACTCGATTGCAATTGGGACGAACCAGGTTCGTTTTGAGGTGTTCGAAGATCGACGCTGGAGGGAATGCGCCAAATGCGAGATTCCAGGCATGAATTCGGCGGAATGGTCGCGAGCATCCACAAACCGACCTTCTGGCGTGATCCATATCGACGTGCCCGATTGCTCGATTAAACGAAGGCTGACATCCAGAAAGTGTTTCGCCCCAAGGAATGAATCTTGCTCGACTGGGAAAAAACCTAACTTGCTAAAGATGCGGTATTTCACGAGTGCGGTCGCATCAATCGGCGCGTAAAACTTGAAATCACTAAACATCCGCTTGGCGGAGAGCATCGCGACCAAGGGATCCCACCAAGAGGAATGGTTGGCGTAGACGACAAGACTATCTGTCGGTCTGATGTCAACGGCCCGCAATTCGCTCTGGTTTAGTGCCAAGGCATGGAAGTGCTTGCGTAGGTAACGCGGGATGTACCAATGAAAGCCACCAAGGATGTGATTATCGATTTTGGGTAGTTTTACCGTTTGCGTATCTTTGGGCATGCCGCGACTGGGATTTCGAGAAGGCTCATTTCAGCATTAATCGCTGGTTTGTATCCAAGCGTAACTTTGGATAGAGTTTAGCTCTTGAGCCAAAGAACGCCCACTCCCCAGTTTTCGCAAGCCTCAGTCATGAATTCAGCGACTAGTCTTGGAGGTGCCCAGTCATAATGAACGAGTGCAGGTATCAACATACGCAATGGGGTCCTTGGTTTGCATTGCTCTATCCACTGTCGATAGTCTTCTTGGCTCTGGCCGTGCTCCTTCCCGATTTCCCCCTGCGGTACATTTTCTTGCCCGTGGGGATAATCTTGGTTCCGCTAGCCGCCGGCATTCACTACTTGACCATTGAGGACAGCGGCGATCACTTATGGATCCACTTCGGACCCTTACCAGTTTTCGGAAAACGCATTGATTACTGCGATATTGTAAGTGTCGAAGCTGGGCAAACGAATTTACTGGATGGTTGGGGGATCCACTGGAGCCTACGCGGCGGATGGGTGTGGAATATATGGGGTCGTGACTGTGTGGTAATTCGTCTGCGAAACCAAGTGCTGTTTGTGGGAACGAACGACTCCGCTGGTCTGCTCCGCCACTTGCAGGCCACAGCACCAAATCTTCAATAGCCCTGGTAATTTGCTTCCTGGCCGGGAACCGCCGTAAAATCTGCGCGAACTATACGACTGACTTTCCCGCGCTGGAGGACTGAGAAGTGAATGCTGCCAACTGTATCGGATGGTGGGAACAGAATGGGCTGGGGCGACAACCCATGGAGGACTTGGTGATCGAATTCTCCACTGGTCTCATTCGCGGAAGCGGACGGGATGTAGTGGGTGAGTTTGAGATGTATGGCACAATGGATCAGGACGGTCGAGTCAAGATCGTGAAGCAATACGTCGGTCGTCACCAAGTGGTTTACGTCGGTAGCTATGATGGCGAAGGTACCATGTTCGGGAGCTGGTTGATCGAAATGTTAACAGGCTCCTGGTCGATCAAATTGCTCCGCGCGCCAGCATGAGTAATTCGCAATCCGGGATGTATCAACTGGGTAGCTTGGCCCCAGCGTCCATTTCTGCATGTCTTTCCGCCCGCAGTTCATCCATCGGGGCCACGATAGCATCGACATCTTCCCGGAAAATGTCTCCGATTAGCATGTCCGTTATTGTGCCTTTCAAATGCGGATGACGTTTGACAAGCTTGCCGAAGCTCAGCCCATCGTAGAACTCGCACACGAGCCGACGCATGCGTTCCATCCCCTTGATGTACTCGTCTCCCCAAGCCCCGAGTTGACGCCCACTGGTATCACCCGATTTCAGGCCGTTGCAAATTGCGTCCGCGGCTAGCGCACCGGATTTGAACGCGAGCAAAATTCCGGACGAGTACAACGGATCGAGAAAACCAAAAGCATCCCCGACCATTACCCAGCCGTCACCCGCAACTTGTCGCGAACGGTACGAATACTCCTTAGCAGCCTTAACAGGAGCCACCCGCTCCGCATTGGCGATTTTGGGAATCAGCCCCGGACAGCGATCCACTTCCTGCAGAAAAATCGTCTCGAGATCCTTGGTTTCACGTTCGGTGAACAAATAGTTGAAGTCCGCAACCACACCCACGCTGAGAATATCGTTTTGCAGAGGAATGTACCAGAACCACCCCTTCTTCTCTGCCAGCTGCATAACGAGAGTTGCCCCTTCATCACGTCCCACGCCCCGCTGGGCGCCTTTATAGTAAGTCCAAATTGCAGCCTTCTTTAGTTCGGGATCCCATTCGCGCAGTCCCAAGCGATCCATCAGCAGATTGCTTTGTCCGGCGGCGTCAACCACGACGCTTGCATAGACCTCGCGCTGATTGCCCTGTTCGTCTTGTACACGGACTCCCACCGCGCGTTCGCACTCAAACAAAACTTCCAGCACTCGCACGCCTTCGTGCACTGTGACGCCTTGCTCGGCGGCGTTCTCGAGCATCATCTGATCAAATTCACTGCGAAGCACTTGCCATGTCTGCGAGGACTCATGCTGCTTGTTATCCGCAAAGTAAAAAGGTTCCGACAGAATGCCACGATCGGTTATGAATTGGACACTGTGCTTTTGTACAAAGTGACTCTTGCGAAGCTTGTCGATCATCTTCAGTCGCTCAAGCACCCAGAAAGTTTCTGGGATCAATGATTCGCCGATGTGATAACGAGGGAAACGTTCACGCTCAAACAAAGTCACACTGTGGCCCTGCTGCGCAACCAAAGTCGCTGTGGTTGCACCAGCTGGACCACCACCCACGACGATCAAATCTGTTGAATTCGCTTGCGTTATCATCGTCCTCAATCTCCGATTGTGTTTGGCTTAAGTGGCATGGTTGAATCGCGGGTGGTGTTATTCGAGCGTCTGTCCAGCTGGCTTGCGTGTTGCTCGCAACAAGCCAATCAACTGATTCAATTGCTGCTCGGACAAATGTCCAAACTGACGTTCGTGGCAGGCACGAATGGGCCTCGCTAATTGTTGCAACAGCTTGGTCCCGGCTGCGGTAATGGTTACTTCAACGACCCGTCGGTTGTCATCTCTGCGAACTCTCGTAATCCAGCCGCGCTGTTCTAGTCGGTCGAGCATCCGTGTCATGTCAGGCGCTCGCGTGATCATCCTTTGTCCAAGTGCCGATACGGCCAACGCTAGCGGCGCGACCTCTTTCAGCAACCTGAGAGCATTGTATTGCTGCGACGAGATCTCGAACTGTCCGAAAACCAAGTCCTCCTCGGCCTTAAGACAATCATAGGTCTTCCAGAGTTCAAGAAACGCCTGCTGCTGCAGCGAATCGAACTTGGGCAATCGGTCGAGTTGAGCTTCGTCGGTGATGGACTTCATAAACCTTAGTTTACTCCTACGATATATTGTTCGTCAAGACAATAGTCGTTGCAACAGGTAATCGATCAGCAATTTTGGCAGTGGCACGCGAAATGCGACATGGGAAGCCCCAATCGGTCATTTACGTGCATTTTGCGGAAAACACTGCCGAACTGACTAATACAAAACAAATATTTTCACATCCCCCGGATTCGTAACGTATGTTTCAAATGGCTCAAGTTTTTTTGCAACACGAACCGCTCCTCCTGGGGGCTACGTTGCCTCGACTCACCCTGGCTAAAACATGTCGCACAAGCTTCGATTTGATGCAGATCAGGGGATTGTCCATATCCATTACGAAGGGCCGCAAAACGTAGAAACAATCTTTAAGGGCTTCAGTGAGGCGATTGTCGTAGCTGAATCGATTGACGGTTTTAGAATTCTGTCGGACTTTCGCGACGCAACGTTGGAGCTTTCCACGCTTCAGATTTACTCGCTACCCG
The DNA here is from genome assembly GCA_033761895.1 of Pirellulaceae bacterium. Taxonomy (GTDB): domain Bacteria; phylum Planctomycetota; class Planctomycetia; order Pirellulales; family Pirellulaceae; genus Aureliella. The sequence continues at coordinate 18,548 of JANRMD010000511.1, forward strand.
ACACATTGTCCGCCTGCAAGCCAGAGTCTTCGCCCTGGCTACACAAGTACCGTCACGCCGTCTTGGCAAACATCGATGACGACTTTCGGTTCATGGTCACGATGTTTAACAACCGCTCGCAAACCGCAGAGTTGTTCGAGTCAGTCGTCGACGCCGAGAATTGGCTCCAGTCCCGGGGAACTTCAAAACGAGCGTAGCTTGGGGCCATTTGTCCCGAGCAGCAGAGTTCAAAACCAGCGTAAGTACAACGCAGCAAGCCAACTTCTGAGCGCCATAAAGTGCGCTCCATAAGCTCGAGCGAGCCCGGCTCGAATTCTTGCGACGAACCAACACGTCAGTCGATCTTTGTGGAATGCGTCCGAAGCCAGGTTCTGTAGGTTGAAGAGCGTGACCTGAGGCGGCAGAGCGTTACCGCTGCGTCCTTCTGGCCACAACTCACAGCCAGCTACCAAGATGCTATAAGCAGTTGGGTACCAGCCCACTAGTTCATGCGGCCCGACCTGCTGCGCATGTTGCACTGCCAGTTGGACTTTTCCCTGTTGTAAAGCATCAAGCCCCGCCCAGACGTGATGCAGACTGGCGGTTGGATCGTTCTTGATCGATAGAGCAAACTCAACCACCTTCCTGGCTTCGCGAACCTCAAATTGCTCCCAGCGCGACGCCACAGCGGGGACAAGGTCAAGGCCTTGTAATCCTTCACGGCTACGCCAGTCCCGCGTCCACTTGATTACCTCTTCGCTTTGGCCGTAATCCAGCAAAGTGCTGGCCATCGCTACCCAAGTTGTGGTTTTCTTGCGGAGATCTTTCTTGAACTTCGAACGCAGCATATCGAGCACATCGGATTTGTGTTCGAACGTCGCCAAGCTCCGCAAGAGCAGACGCATGCATTCGTACCATGCAGGGCCCACCGGCAAGGATTTAAGCGATTTCAGCATCTGCTCTTTCGTTAGCGAACGCGCCAGCAAACGCCCCAGTGCTTTGCCAAGTGCCTCACAATCGGGAGTCTGCTGTATCTCTGCGGCAAGTCGCGTTTTGGCGGCTTCCAGCAGGTCGCTCTGAAACGTATCCAACGCTCGGGCAAGCGGTCCCTGCTCCGGCGGTTCGTTATCGCGACACCAAGCCACCAGCTCTGCGACGGCCAAGTAGTTACCGTTCTCATCCACCAAACCTTGATGAGCCGAGATGCGCAGTTGTAAGCTCGGACGATAGCCACCAGTGACATGCTCTCCACCTAAGGCCAACACGCGTTGAGCTTCAGTGGGTAGTTTATCTTCCAAATACAGATCAACCAATCGCATGGTCGCGTAGCTATAATCCGCCGATAGACGCAACGCAGTTTCCAAATGCTCAATGGCTTCGGCTCTCTTTCCATCTTCAGCCATCAAAGAGTCGGCCAAGTATCCTCGCGGGGCTGGCGCATGCGGATCAATGCGCACCATGTTCTCGGCCGCAGTTCTATACACATCGCTGCGTTTCGCCTCCTCAGACCAATCGGCGAGCTGATTCCACGCGTTGTAGTGGTCGGGGTCCAATTGCAAGGCGGCTTGCATGGCTGCAATGGCTTCACCTAATTGGCCCTTGCGGTAGAACATGTACGCGCGGCGCATCTGCAAAATCACGGGTTGCTGGTCACCGAATACCTTCGGCGAGCAAGCTTCTTCCGCCTCATCCCAGCGATGCAATCGTCCGAGGTAGTACACTTTGCGGACGTGTGCATCAACGTTGCGCGGATCGAGCTCAAGCGCTTTTTCTATCGCTTCAAGTGCTAACGCCATGCGTTCAAGGTCGTCGTGCGCTTCAGCCATCCGCACAAAGCTACGTGAATCCAGCGGACGTTCGCGAACGATTTGCTCAGCGGTCTCTCGGGCTGTCGCGCCTCCGTCAAACTCGTTGGACCAATCGATCAACGATTGCCAAGCCCAGTTGTATCCTACCTGCTGAAGGCACGCTTGCCTCAACGGCGCGAAGGCTTCCGCTTTCTTGCCTGACTTGTAAAGGCAATCAGCCAATCCTGCCAATGATTGTGTGTCGCGTGGATCGGCGGCCAACACCTGTCGAACAACCTTTTCCGCCTCTTCGAATTGTTTCCGGTTCAGATAGGTGTCCGATAGCTCGCGAGCCACATCGGACCAGGTGGGATTGATATCTCTTGCTCGAACCAGCGCTGCCAGTTCCGCGTCGCTATCGCCAATCGCTCGATACACTAGCGCCAAATCTACCCAAGCGCGTGGCAACAAAGGGAAACGCTCGGTAGCTTCGATTGCGCGCTTGACCGCTTTGTCACGCTGGTTCATCGCCATATGCTGCTGAATCAAGGCCGTATAGCATTGCCACAAGTCGGGTCGATTGGCGATCGCTAACTCCAACTTTCCGAGCAACACATCTGGCTCTAACTTGCCAACGGCCGCTTCACGGTACGCGAGAATCGCTGTGCCAAAAGTTGTTTGTCGCTCAAGTTGCTGATAAACGAAATCCAATTGCTCGTTTCGATCTTTGGGACGATCGCAAGTATCAATCAACGCCATCACCGCTGACTCATGATCGACACAAATGCGAATTGCATCGCGGTAATGCTCACGTGCCGCAGGTACATTGCCCTGCTGCTCGACGATGCGGCCCATCAAATAATGAGAGATTTCGCTATTCGGATCCGTTGCCAACGCTTGCTCCGCGAAGGTTTTGGCTTTCGTTAAGTTATGTTCCAGCAAAGCGACAATTGCTGATTCGCGTTGCCCCCACGCATCCTGTGGGTGCAGAGCAACATAACGCTCGAGTTCTTCATTAACCGCCTCGAAGCGATTCGTACGCAGCCACTGAATCAGTAGCACTCGCAACGAATTGCTGTGTGGAAACTCAGCCACCACCGCTCGCAAATTCCTTTCGGCCACTTCACTGCCGTCGAGATCCATATCCAGCGAGAGCAGACGTTCTCGCGTAGAAACGTCCAATGGGTCAAGCGCCTGAACTTGCCGATACAGTTCCCGTGACTCGGCGAGCTTCCCTTCGTAGTAACTCAACGCGGCCGCAGACTTCAGATAGGTCGCTTCGCTGGTCTTGCCACGCGCGGCCGCGAGATGCGCGGCAGCTTGTTCAGGACGATTGTAACGCCCAACGACCAGGGCTACGTGACCGCGCAAGTCACCGTCTTCAGGATGCTTCTTGACAGTATCCTCAAGTAGATCGATACCGCGTTGAGGTTGCTCGAGCTGCTCGAATGCCCAAGCCAGCGTGCGACCAGGTAAGCTGCTACGGGAACCAAAACGCTGCTTGCGATCTTCGAGCCACTCGAGCACGACGTTGCTTTGATGCAAGTAGCGTGCGGCTGTGAAATAGTTACGAGCTTGAGTTTCATCTTTGTCATTGATCGAAGCAGCCAAGCGATAGAAATCTAACGCTTTTTCCCGTTCATCACGATTCCACATCAAGGTGGCATACATGTTCAGCGAGCGACCATCGGTTTGCCCAAAACGCAACGCAGATCGCAGTTGTCGCAACGCTTCTGCGTGATCTCGAGCATCGTCCATCAACTCAGCCGCTAACCGAGACCAAAAGACTGGATGGGAGTATTCGCTGGAGCAACGTTCACGAAGCAGGTCGAGACGTTGATCACGTCTTCCAAAATCATTTAGGCACGAAAGTCGAATCAAATGCAGATTCGCATCGTTCGGAAACTGCTTCAGCAACTCATCGGCCAGCGATAACATACCCGGTTGATTGCCATCGTAGCGAGCCAGAGCCATCCGAGACTGGAGCAGCAAACGATGCGAAGCATCCTCCAGCCGCGTCATCGCCTCGACAGCCGCAACGGCATCACCGCGACGATGTTCCGCTAACGCACGATCGACCTGATAATGCAAGTCGTACATGGCGGCATCCGGTAACTCGATCGACTCGATCCTCCCCTTCTCCTCCAGCGGAAGCATCACCATTCCCCGCGGCCCAGTGCTCGCATAACGCTCAAGGAGTTTTTCAATCGAACTTTCACCAACATGGCGTTCTGACGGATCTTGAATCAAAAACGTTTCTCTAAGGTCGTCGATGCCTACAATTGACTGCAAATGAGCAGATGTCGGCTCAACGGTATTTAGAGTGAAAGGTACACCTGCGCGAATCAACGCGTCAGCAGACTCGCGTGTAATGCAAAACTCACGAGCGTAAAAACCGTTCTCCTCTGCCCAGCGCCGTTCGTCGCTTGCCTGAGTTCCTTCGTAGCAGATACGCTCGACGACTTCTTCGTGCTTGACCGATTTCTTCCAGTAATGCGCAAGGGCGGTCAGTGTAGCGGGGGCACAGGTTTCGTGATGCTGGCGAATGAACGGCACAGGTAACTGCACTCGAGTTTCGCGCTGCGGTGGTTGCTGGGTTGCTTGCTCAAGCTTCTCGACCAGGCGTTTGTAGAATGGTCGATCTACTTCGCGAGCCAAAGAGATTGCGTGAGGATAGTCGCCACGGTAATAGGCGATGTCGCTGCGCTGCGCCGCTAACCACTGCTTATGATGACTATCGGCTCCTGCCAACGGCCAGTGACGCTCCGCTTCCACGAATGAATGCCAAGCCTCATCGTAGCGTTTGAGTTCTTGCTGGAGCATGCCGAGCTGACACCAAACATCACCGCTCTGTAGGTGTTGCGTGGCCTCAGTCAAAAGCGCCAAGGCTTCGTCGTCGCGACGCAATTGAACTAGCTTATGCCCCGCGCTCTGAATCGCTGGGCGAAACCAAGGTTGTAGTTTTAATGCCTCGCGAGCAGCCCGCAATGCATCTTCATGTAGATCCTGACGATCCAGAATTTCACATAATTCTACATGCAACCAGGAACTTTGAGGATCTAACTCCAAGGCCTTAATCAACAGCGCTTCGGCTCTCGAGAAATCGCGGAACGAGGAGAGTAGCAGCGCCTTCATCGCCAGCCAATCCGCTCGCACACGCGCATCCGCCGACTCTGACATTGGGAGATCGCGAACTCTCTCCCAAGTACGCACCGGTCCAAATCGACTCCAATACGCCATCGCTCCGTAGTATTGGCAATAGGGATCATCAGCAAACTCACACCATGCTAACCAGTGCAAGGCGCGGCCCAATCGCGGAGCTCCCAAATTATTCGCCAATCGACCAGCCATGACTCGGCCATTAGCACTCCGCCAGTCATGCAGTGGCCCGAGTGCTTGACCGGTGGTATAGGCGTCGATGTACTGCCCCGCTTCGTAGAGCGTAAGCACTGCTCGCAACGAGCTCTCGGATTCTGCAGTCCCGTGTGGCACAGCGTTTGGGGAGATTGTATGCGCAGCTTTTATCGGTTCATTCACAGCCGATGGTCGTCCATGGGGTTTTCGTGAATTTGATTTTGCGATGTCGAACCCAATGAATCACGACCCAGTTCGCAATGCACTCCGCTGGTCGACCCGTTTCCTAAAGTCACATTTACTTTACTAAAGGTTCTCGGGGCTTGCTTGACTTGGACGAAGCAAAATGAAAATAGGGCAGCGGCACCCGCCACTTAGGCAGCGTTTACCACATTCTACGGCAAGAACATAAACTCATTGCTGGCCAGGATTGCATGAGCCAGTTGTTGCCAACGATTCAGTTGATCTTTTGTAGTTGTTTCTGTCGGCGACTGCAAAAAATCAACTGCAACCGCCAACTCTGCGTCTGTAGGAGGACGCGAATATGCCAGTTGCCATGCTATTCGAATGCGCTCCACGTCCGTCGAAGCCACCTGCTCGAGTCGTTTTGCGAACTCGCGGCTCATTTCCAGCATGAAGGGACCGTTGAGGACGAACAACTGCTGTTGAGGTACCGTCGTGACGTTGCGTTGGTCACTGGTCACGTTCGGTTCAGGAAAATCAAACAGAGTCATGGTTGTATTGGGGGCATATCGACTGACTACGGTATAAAGCGTCCGGCGGCGGCCAGCGGGATTGTCTGCTTCAAAGCCATTCAAGCGGCTAAAGAAATTGAAACCTTCCACTTCCTTGACACCCGGTGTGACTTGATCGACAGAAGGGCCGCCAATAAGCGGATCGATCGCTCCAGATACGCTCAAAAGCGCATCTCGCCAGGCTTCGATATCAAGACGCCGGGGAGTAATGCGCCACAAGTACTCGTTGCTTGGATCAATCAGCAAATTATCGGCCTGCTGCTCACTACTCAACTGATAAGTTGCCGATAGCATGATCTCGCGATGCAGTGATTTGACCGACCAGCCGGACTCCACAAACTGAGCCGCCAAGGTATCGAGCAACTCTGGATGACTTGGGGGGCCACCAAGTTTTCCGAAGTTGCTTAGAGTGGGCACAATGCCACGCCCGAAATGATAGTGCCAGACTCGATTCACGAAGACTCGAGCTGTCAGCGGATTCTCAGGGCTGGTAATCTCATTGGCTAACTCGAGCCGAGAGAAGGTCTTTCCACTACGCGGTTGTTCGGATGGACCAAGGACTTGCAAAAAACCTGGTGGTGCGGGTTCGCCGAGCTTCTCTGGGTTTCCGCGTACGAATACTTGCATCGCTTGACCACCGCCACTGATACTTGGCATCGTAGGGCCGGAGGGTGGTGGACTAGCTGCTAACGTTTCAAGTTGCATCTGCAAAGTTGCTAGATGCTGTTTCTCAGGCTCGGCAAGTAAACTTGGAACCTCAGACTCTGCGACGAAGAAGGGCGCTTTAACATCTTTCCAAAGTTGCGTTAATAGTTTTTCATGCTCTGGTGCGAGGGCTGCTACAGGCTGGGGTGGGTCCTGCGCAAGTTGCTCACCGATACGGAGCGCATCCAAGGCCGCTTGCACCCCGTTCTTGAAATCTATGGCATGTTGCTTGATTAAAGCGTTGGCGCCCGCGGGCTCCATGTCTTTGGCTTGCAGAGTGATATCGCGCAGCTTTTTGTACAGCGATTCTTCACTGGCCTCTTCGATGACTTTGGCCCAGCGATTTACAAAGTGGGACTGGAGCGATTGCTGTTGAGCCAACGCAACTTCATCAATCTGCGGGTTAAGTTTGCGTTGGGTTAAGAGTGTGCAAGCTGCTTCAACGTATTGTTCAATGTGCTCAAGCCCAGCGCGGCCCACCGCTTTGGCTTGATCTTCTTTCCACTTTTTCAGAGCGGCGGTCTGCTGATCCACTTGACCCCGCCATTGATTATGAGCGTCAACGACTTCGGGCGCTGCCAGCATGCGATTGGGCCACTCGGCGCCGTTGTAAGCTGCGGCCAGCGAATAATAGTCGCGTGTTGGGATCGGATCGAATTTGTGATCGTGGCAACGTGCACACGACACCGTTAAACCCAAGATGCCTCGCGAGAGAGTGTCCACACGGTCCTCGAGCTCATCGGCTTTCGCTTTGGCTTCACCTGCGGCACCTTTGCGAAATTGCGGACCTAGCGATTGAAAACCGAGTCCAGCCAAACGCGTGATGTAGTCCGATGCTGGACCAGGCATTTCATCACCTGCGATCTGCAGTCTTACGAATTCATCGTAGGGCATATCGTCGTTAAGGGCTTTAACTACCCAATCCCGATATAAATACGCGGCGGGAGTTGGGGTCAAGAACGAATTGCCTTGATCGTCAGCATAGCGGGCCACGTCCAGCCAATAGCGTCCCCAACGTTCACCATAATGCGGCGAATTCAGTAAACGCTGAACCACGCGCTCCCAAGCACCTGGTTCGATGTCATTTTCAAATTCGGCACACTCCTCTGGAGTTGGTGGAAGCCCGATGAGATCGAAAGTGGCTCGACGAATCAATTCCTGCCGAGTAGCAGGTCGGACCGGTTGCAACGACCGCTGCTCCAGCGCCGCCAGAATGAAATGATCCAGCGGTCGTTTGGGCCAGCTGCTATTCATCACGCTCGGCAGTTGGTGCTTTACCGGAGTTTGAAAGGCCCACAACTTGCGAGCTTCAGTGAAGTCGATGCCACGCTTCATCGAAGCGATCTCAGCACTGCCGTCACGCGGGTCAGGCGTACCCATCGCAACCCACTTTTCAAGAATCGCAACTTGATCCGCTGAAAGCGGCTCTTTGGGCGGCATTTGGAGAGTCTTATCTGCATAACGCACGGACTTGATCAGCACACTGTCCTCGGGCTTGCCGGGAACCACGATGGGTCCTGATTCACCACCCTGTTGGACCCCAGCCCGATTGTCGAGCCGCAATCCACCTTGCAAGTTCTCAGCTTTGGCCGCATCTTCGCTGTGGCATTCATAACAGTGTGCGATCAATAACGGTCGCACCTTGGATTCAAAAAACTCCAAACTGCTTGCGTCGATCTCATCCGCCTTCAGCAGATTACAGCTTGCGATAGCTGTGAATCCCAAAACTGTGAATCCGATAGCACGGAACAGGGGCAGCCGTTTGGCGTAGGGCAACAGTTTCATTTTCATGCCAGTATCTCGCGCACCACATTGCCATGAACATCGGTAAGTCGGAAATCGCGTCCGCTGTAGCGATACGTCAAGCGTTCATGATCGAGTCCCATGAGATGCAACATGGTCGCGTGTAAATCGTGAACGTGCACCGGCTTTTCCATTGCCTTGAATCCGAATTCATCGGTTGCTCCGTAAGTCATCCCACCCTTGACGCCACCCCCTGCCAACCAAACCGTAAATCCGTGGTGGTTATGGTCACGCCCGTCATTGCCCTGCGAAGTTGGCGTTCTACCGAATTCGCCACCCCACAAAACGAGTGTGTCCTCCAAGAGGCCACGCTGCTTCAAATCGCCGAGCAGCGCCGCAATCGGTCGATCGACAACTTTGGCGTGATTGCGATGCGATTCTGTATTGCCGCTATGGTGATCCCACGGTTGGCTCTTACCACAGTAGATCTGCACAACTCGCACACCGCGCTCGACCAAGCGTCGCGCGAGCAAACAATTGCGACCAAAGGTCGATCGTTTAAAACCACCATCACCACTGGTCGCGACCAAATCCGCTTCGGTACCAGTCAGGCCATACATTTCCATCGTCGCTGCCGATTCCTGGGTAGTATCGAACGCTTCCGCTGCGGAGCTGCCCATTTTGAAGGCCATTTCAAGCGATTCGATACGCGCGTTCATCGCATTTTCGGCGCCCCTGCGTTCCAAGTGCATCGCGTTAAGCCGTTGGATCAAGTCCAGTTCGCGACGCTGAGCGGTGGGTGACAACTGCGCATTCTGAAGATAAGGGATGACCTCGCGCGGGTTGTATTCCTTGGGCAATGCCACTTGGCATCCTTGATAAATACCGGGCAGAAAGCGACTGCTCCAGTTGGATGGGCCGTTGACGGGTTGCCCTTGTTCCCCAAGCACTACGAAGCCCGGAAGGTTTTCATTCTCGCTGCCAAGTCCATACAGCATCCACGATCCATAAGCAGGCCGATTGGGTTGAATGCTACCGGTGAACATCATCCAGTTCGATGACTCATGCACGGGCACATCGGTTTGCATTGAGCGTATCACACACAGCTCATCCGCCAACCTCGCAACATGTGGGAACAACTCACTGATCTCGATTCCCGAGTGACCGTGCTTGGCAAACTTGAAAGGCGATGGCATCAAACCACCCGTAGCGTTTTCGGTGGTCAGGTTGACCGTGCTCTCGGGCCGTTGACCAGCATACTTTTGCAACGCTGGCTTGGGATCAAATGTATCGACTTGCGATGGTGCACCATTCATCCACAGGTGGATAACTCTTTTGGCCGTAGCTGGAAAATGAGGTGCCTTGGCGGTAAGCGGACTAGTCGCTTCAGCACCGTTCACAACGCCGCTCAAAGTGCCCCCAAGGGAAGCGGCCAAGCCCAACGCGCCGATTCCGTTGAAGCTCTTCGACAGCAGCGCTCTTCGCGAATACAGCTGGTTGTACTTTTGGGAAAAGTCCGCTTGACTAGCACGGTCCAGTAGATGCGCCCAAAGGCGTTCGCGATCGGGAGGATGGTTCATAGTTTGACCCGTGGGACGGTTGTGTTTGGCAGGCAGGGCAAAGGTGGGAGCGTGAAGGCGGGTTATTGTCGCACGATTGTCTCAATCGTAGCTAGTTTATTGTCGCACAATTGTCCCAATCGTTGCCGCTACACTTGGGACAATTGTG
>JANRMD010000512.1:0-5985 GCA_033761895.1 Pirellulaceae bacterium
GTAGCTCTGCTTCCCTTCGCCTGCAGAGCTAATCGAGTAGCTTATCGAGCGGGGCCGAGTGCTCCGACAATGGCGTTGCGGCATCGGACACGAATCGTTCGATAGTTGCGTATAGCTTCGTCGTTATTTCTGACGGGCCAGACGTGCTTGGCCTCCTATTCATTGCCGTCAGTGGGGGCAATCGCGGAACGGAAGCCGCGCCGAATCGCATCAAGAAGGTGGCTGGCACCATTTGCGGAACGGGGTTAGGTGGCTGGCACCAAATGAAGGCGTTTAGTCGAACATGATCTGAGTGGCTGCGAGTGCTTCGGCCATGTAGTCTCGGATGGACTCGGCGGTTAGACGAAAGTGTGGTCTCATGACTAGTAAGGCATCACCGTCAATCTCCAAGCGTATTTGAGGATGCGCCATCAGGGCCTGGCGACGCGATTCGTTCATGAACTCGCGGGCCAATTTCTCATCTGTTGCGCATAATCTAAAGGCCGACGAGAAATCTGGCGCTTCGCTAAAGTCGATGTCATGCGGCACCGTTAAACCGAGGTGAGATCCAATAGAAGCGGTCAGATCGGCAAGTAAAGAATGCCATGCCTCAGGCTCAAGGGATAGCTTCGGAGACCTAAGGCGAGAGTCCGTGCACAACACCATACTGAAGATGCGACAGATGCGGTGCTTGCCATGACCTTTAATGTACTCGTAGTCAAATACCACCATGCGAGTTTCGCCGCTGTCAGCACATAGCACCGTCTTAACATTCTGCGTATGCCCCAGCTTGGAGATAGCGAATCGCCGAAATCGTTCAGCGTCAGATGGCGACAACTCCCAGGAAATCTGCAGGCCAAGTGACTGCGCCAGCTCTATCAATTTTTCGCGTCGTTTTTTGTCATGAACGGTCGCCCACCAATAGGCTATACCTAAGGCGGCCATAATCGTAATTGGTATCAATATTCCCATTGTGTCAATCCTGGCGCTCAAACAGCTACCCACGCCGCGGTCGAGCGCTATGGTTACTCCCACTCTCGCGAGAATTTGTTCTCGCGGAAAGACAACGCACGCGAGCAAGTCCGGAATTAATGCCGATGCAGATCCCAAATTCCTCGTGCACTTGGTCTCGCCATTCGGCATCTAACTGCGGCACAAGTTGCATCATATCTACCGCCGCCCGACACGCCCGCTCCGCATGGTCGAGCTGCTCCTCGGGTGCCCCAAACATCGCCATCAGTTCGTCGCCGACATAATCCACCAGCACTCCGTCGTAACGCAACACGCATTCACTCAAGTAAGTCAGGATATCATTGACCCAAGCAATCGCAATCGTTGGGCCAACGGTATGGCTGACTTTGCTAAAACTGCGTATGTCACAGAACAGTACACTCACCTCGGCATCGCGCCCCGCTAATAGGTCCTTCTGCAATTGCATTCGATCGAGCATCAGCGGACAGAAGAACTGGCCCGCAGAGCTGTGGAACTCTTGATCACGTTGCCGCATTAGACTGGTCGAAATGCCGCTTGCAAGCACTTCCAGCAACGATGCCTCCCAATCCCCAATGCTCGGATTTTGAAATCCATCAACGCGCTTATCAGCATACAGAACCGCAATTACGTCTTGATGGTCGTCGAATATTGGAGAAGCAACCGCTCGCTCAATACCTGTGACGCTTCTCTATTGCTTTGTCCAGCTTAGATTTTGGGGTTCACTGTGGTTGGCATGTCCCGGTGTAGCCACCGTTGCCAGACGGTGGACACCATGCGTTTGCCTAACCACCGCTTGGCAGCGGAGGCTACGACCAAAACCCAAAATCTGATGTGGACAGAGAAATAGTTTACTTGACTTTCGAGAAACACTGTTTTTCGATACCCAAAAGTAGAGGAATCGCGAACGACCACTTAGCGTACCTTTGGGGTTTTGGTGGGCTGTGGTGCTTCGGCAACTTCTTGAGGCGGCACAAAGCCTAGATAAGCCATCAGGTCACGGATCTCTTCGGCACTTAAGTTGTCAAACAAACCACTAGGCATCAAGGATACTTTGCTTGGATGAACTTGATCCACATCTTGCTCGGCAACTACGGTTTCTCGCAGATTGGAATCACGAATTGTGATGCTACCATCGCTGTTCGTGGACAAGATTCCACTGAGGACCTTGCCGTCGGCGGTTAGCACGCGCTTGGTTGCGTACTGGTCACTGATCACATGCGACGGGAACATAATCGACTCGAGGGCTTCTTTGCGCGTAAAGCGTTTAGCGATGCTGCTCAAATCTGGACCAACAGCTTTGCCAACTTGACCCATGCGATGGCACTTGGCACATTGCGCCTTGGTGTAGGCGACTTGGCCAGCGCCGATGTTACCTTTGCGACCATCTGTCGAATTAAAGTACTCGGTCAGTGTTTCCATGTTCCAGACGGAGCTCTCTTCAGCCTTGGGTAGTACCGCTTCAGGGCGACTTGGGTAATTGGCTGCAAACCAACTTTGCCAACCTTCGAGTTTGCTGGTGGCGCCTTCGGTCTCTGCAACGGCATCGCTCCCGGCCCAGTAGGTGAGCAGTTCGATGGCTGCTTTGGGATCTTCGCCTTGTTGTTCCATGCGCAAGCCATGCAGTATGACTTCGCGATATGCGTCACTGTCATCGGCCGCTAGCGGGACCGTACGCAGTGCGTTCATCACTTCAGGAACGGCGAAGGATTCAAGCACAGGTAAGCTGCGGATCAAATAGTCCCAATTCTCTTCGTTGGGTTGTTGTGCTAATCCAAGTGCTACCGCTTGACGTCGTTCGGGCGATCTCAACCAGACTTGACGCAGGTAAGCCATCGATTCCGAATCGCCACTCTGTGAAAGCATGGCCACGATGCCGGTCTTTAGTCGTTTGTATTGCTCCGCTTCATAGCCAGGCACATCAATTTCTTGGTCCAGTCTGCGAAGCGTCTTGAGGTCCGTCTCGGAGAGTTTGTCTGGATAGCGATAAAGTGAGACGAGTGCGGCGTTCGGCCATTTGGCGCCTTCGGTCACAAAGATCCGAGCTTCTTCCAGGGGCAAGTCCTTGCACAAATCTTTGGTTACGTTCATGACGTACAGTGGCACGCTGCTGCCGGAGTCGACAAGCTGTGTTTCTTCAAAGAATTTGATCAGCGAGAAACGCTCTGCTGCGGTCCACTTGTGTTTGAAGTACCGCAAATGCATCGCGATATTCATGCGTTCGGAAAGATCGGCATCTGTCTGAAGATAGCTGATCGCGTCTTCAATAACGTCCTCTGCGTTCAAGTATGCTAAGACCCGAATCAACTCGCGATTGAGCAGAGGTTCACCGATCGGGAATTCAGCAGCCAACTTGGTGCGCAATTCGGTCAGTTCCTCTGGCTTGACGCCGCTACGAGTGATCGCGACTTGAGTCACTCGTAACAGATCAACGAAATTTCGGTCGCTGACAAAGCCACCCAGCATGCGCAGTACACCGGCTAAAACCGTTTTACCGTTTTCCTGGGTCGGTTCAGCAATCATCAATGCCAACCAAGCTTGAATTTGGATGCGCTGATCGTCGCTCTTCAGCAGTTCGTTGCGCCATTCCGAGGTTGGAGTTATCTCCAGCAAGCGACGTGCGGTGGCCGAAATGTACCGATCATCTCCAGTGAGTAATGGCACCAAGTCAACTATCTCCGCTGTGGCGTTGGCTCGCAGTAGTGATTCGAGAGCTGCTAGTTGCACATTTCGATCGGAATCTCGAACTAGTTCCTTCAACCGCGTCACGGCAGCTTCTGAATCGCCGTGCAGACCGAGCAATTTGGCAGTACGCAATCGTACCGCTTCACTGGGTGAATCGGAGAGCGTGACTAGTAGATCGGGCTTTGGAGTTGGTCCAAATAACTGCATGAGCTCGAGCGCACGCACGCGATACTTGGCTGGATTCTCATCGCTATAGGCAACGCCGGCGATCATTTCCCCCCAGCTAGCGCCCAGTTCCTTCTTGAGCATGGCGATCGATTGACGAGCCCATGCGGAATCGATTTGAGGTTGCTTGATCGCTTGCGAGATACCCTCACCTAAGTCTTTAATCGTATCAGGCACTTCGCCTTTCCACTTGACGCGGAAGATGCCACCTTTAGTTCCGCGACCCCCGGTACAGAAATAAAGTGCACCGTCGGGTCCAACGGCTAGATCGGTAACGTTAAGCGGTTGACCTTGCAGGAAGACCTCTTGCTGCATGGCTTGGCCATCATCGGTGAGTTTGACGCTCAAAATGCGTCCTTCCGACCAGTCAGCCAAGAAGAGGCTACCGTGGTAACGTTGTGGAAACATCACATGATCATAGACGGTCGAACCTGTAGGCGATCCACGTCCAGTCTCTAGCAGAGTGGGCAAACGGTCGATGTAGTATGTCGGCCATTTGGCCCAGCCACTTCGCCAGCCGAACTCGGCGCCTTCGGTCACCTGAAAGAGGCTGGTTGGACTATACCAAACCGAGCCGATGTCAGATTCCATATCGCTGTCGTGGACGTAGAGATTACCTTGGGGATTGAAGGCGATGTCATAAGCGTTACGTAAGCCGCCAGCCACCAACTCAACCTTTGAACCATCGATGTCCATACGGAACACAACACCACCAGGTGCCTTGATTCCGTTCGCGTGACCACCTGGGTCTTCATAGCGTGGCAAGTTAATGTCACCTTCGTAGTACTTTCGCAAAGTACTGGTCTCAGCGTAGGGCTTATCGAGACTGACATGATTGCCAAGTACACAGTAGATCAACCCATCGGGGCCTAAAACCAAAGAGTGCGCACCATGTTCGCCGGATGTGCCTTTGAAGCCGATGACCTTGCGAACATCTTCCATCGCTCCGTTGCGATCCTTGTCGACCAAGCGATAAACGCCTGCTCCTTCGGGACCATCACCAGTCACAAACACATCACCATTCAGTGGCAGGATGCCCTGGATGTTCTTCACGGCTTCGCAATAGACGCGAGTCTTGTCGACGTCGCCGTCTTTATCGCTGTCATAAATCAGTAATAGTGGGCCACCTTCTTGAGATGCGACCAAGTGTCCGAACTCATTGAATGCCATGCAGATCAACGATCCGGTGACTTCGTTGCCTAGAATTTCATCCACCGAGAATTCCGGACTGACTCGGAAGCGGGCGTGTTCGGAAACTTGCTTTTGTTCGACTTCCTCGCGGCGATCCCAAGGTGGAGTCTCACCTAACTGACCGAAAGCCTGAGCGGATTTCCAGTTTGCATCGTTATAAGTGGCGCTTTGCCAGCCAGGTACAACCTCAAGTGCGGTGCGCCATGAATCGTCAGTTGAGAAGCTCAGCCAATTTCCATCAACAGGCTTTACAAAGACTCTGGCTACGAGAGCGGCAGCGCCTGGAGCAACGTTGGTCGCTCGCACCGCGATTACATTGCGACCACGACCTAGCAATCGTGTGATGTCGTACTTTTCCATCTGACGGATCGAATCGCCTTGGCCAATTCGTCGCCCGTTGACAAACAACTCGTACTTGTCATCCGCTGTGACCGTAATTGTGGCTTCCTCGACGCTCGATAGCTGCAACGTCTTGCGGAAGTAGCAGTCGCCCTGAATCGCCTGGCCTCGAGGGTGTTCCGGAGACCAGATCCACTGCGCCTCTTGAGCGGCGGCGGTGGAAGTCAGCAAGCTGGCCGTCATCAAGCTGCTTGTCACGGCAAACAACACCAACCGCGAGACGGTAGTGAATAGTCGGTTGCGCGATTGAACGGTCAGGTTATTAACCCATCGATCTTGTCTTGTTGATGACACGACCTGATTCCTCTGAGCTAGATTGCGTTCGTGCAAAATTGCACACGCTCAGTTCAATAGCAGGTTGCCCGCGATCGCGTCAATGTGAAGTTCTGGTAAGCGAACAGAATCTTCAATACAAGCAATGAGTATCGAGTCGCCCCGGTGCACCAAGGTCCCTCGCTACCGCTTTTTTGATGTTGCGCGTTTCGGGCTTTCACAACCCGAAGCGTTAGCGAGGGA
>JANRMD010000513.1:0-7241 GCA_033761895.1 Pirellulaceae bacterium
ATGCCCAAACTTGAGCGAAACAACAACAGTAAACCTTGGGTTTTTCTTGTTTTCGGTTTTTCAAAGTATCTAGTCTCCACTTGGTTACCAAAAGCTCCTCCGTTGCCACTGTCACCCCCTGTGCCACACCAGGCTGACTCAACCCCAAAATCTACTGTGGACAGAGCATTAGCAGCCAATTTACGATGTATCCTTCCGTCGGCTGGTTACGATATATTGCAGTCAGCGGACGCGTCATCGCTGAAATTATCGGAAAAGCAATCGCAACACTGGGCGACCAACTTTTGAGCGACCAACTTTTGATGTTGCTTGTTTTGGGCTTTCGCAACCCGAAGTGCTAGCGAGGGACCGAGTTATAGCGTCGACTTGACGATGCAGAAAGGTCCCTCGCTAACGCTTCGGGGTATGAAAAACCCAGCAAAACGTCGTCCGGATCGCTTCAAAGCAACCAATAGCGCAAATTCAAAACGACCGGAGACGAGAACCCAAAGTCACGCCACCCACAGGAACGAAGTTCGTCCCAAACGGACGCCACAAAGAGTGTCCCACAATTGTCTCAATTGTCGCAGCGACTACCAATTGCTGCAGCGACGATTGGGACAATCGTGCAACAATGACTAGACTACACCAGTGAATCTCGCATCTTGGCTCTGAGCAAATTTCCCATGCTAAAACCCTTTTCTTTAGACAGGATGGTCGAAGCCGTGGAAGCGGTCCGTCAAAGACTTTTGAAAGCAACTAAAGCTCTTGAAAGTGCTAAGCTTCCTTACGCAGTGGTAGGCGGAAATGCGGTGGCGGCATGGGTCTCTCGAGTCGACCGAGCTGCCGTGCGCAACACTCAGGATGTCGATATTCTCATTCGACGGCAAGATTTTGACGCAGTTCGTCAAGCGCTCGAAAGTGTTGGATTTGTCTACCGGCACCTCCACGGCGTCGATTGTTTTTTGGATCATTCCGAAGCCCACCCTCGCGATGCAGTGCACATCATTTTCGCTGGCGAGAAAGTCAAACCAAACGATCTCGCCCCAACAAGCAGTGTGACCGATATCGTCCAGGGTGATAGCTATAACGTGCTCAGTCTTGAAGGGTTGGTTCGAATGAAGCTGACATCCTTTCGCGATAAAGACCGAACT
Organism: Pirellulaceae bacterium; assembly: GCA_033761895.1. Lineage (GTDB taxonomy): Bacteria > Planctomycetota > Planctomycetia > Pirellulales > Pirellulaceae > Aureliella. The sequence continues at coordinate 1,134 of JANRMD010000513.1, forward strand.
CACCTTCGCGACATAATAGAAATCGGCCTGATCGACGCCAGTTGGACATCCAGATTCCAACCCGAGCTTGCCTCTCGTCTCCAACAACTGCTTGACGATCCCGATGGATGAAAACGAGTTGAGTGTCGCACAATTGTCCCAATTGTTGCAGCTGTCTCAATTGTTGCAGCGACGATTGCACTGGCACGGCAATGGCGCACCAAGCTAAACTCTCCACCCAAAACAAACCAACTCCATTAACAAACTTCAACTTGCCGAAACCGCAATGAAAATCATAATCACCGGAGGCGCTGGCTTCATTGGTTCAAACCTCGTCCGCCTAATGCTGCACTCGGGTCATGAAGTCCTCAATGTGGACAAGCTAACGTATGCGGGCAACTTGAATTCCCTCAACGATGTGGCGGATTGTGAGCGTTATCACTTTGCCCAAGTTGATATCACCCATGCAGAAGCCATTCGGGCTGAGGTGCGAAAATTCAGGCCGGATGCGATCATGCATTTGGCCGCCGAAAGCCACGTAGATCGCTCCATCGATGGCCCTCGCGAGTTCATTGAAACAAACGTCGTCGGTACGCTCAACCTCCTGCAGGCTGCGCTCGAACACTGGCGTTCACTGGATTCTGAATCCGCCACCAAGTTTCGGTTTTTGCACGTTTCGACCGATGAAGTTTATGGATCCTTGGGTGCCGAGGGGGCATTCACCGAGACCACGCGTTACGATCCTCACTCACCGTATTCGGCCAGCAAAGCCGCTTCGGATCACCTGGCGCGTGCCTGGCATGACACCTACGGTCTACCCGTGATCGTAACCAATTGCTCGAACAATTATGGTCCCTTCCAGTTCCCTGAAAAACTGATTCCCGTGGTCATTCTCAAGTGCCTACGTGGCGAACCGATCCCGGTTTACGGAAAGGGCGAGAACATCCGCGATTGGCTGTACGTTGAAGACCACTGCGCCGCCTTGTCGCTGGTCGTTCAGCGGGGAGCGCCTGGCGAGACATACAACATTGGCGGCAACAATGAAAAGCGAAACATCGACCTCGTGCGGCTACTCTGTGAAATCTTAGACGAACTCGCCCCTCGTCAACTCTCCACCGTCGCGAATGACTCGCCGCTCGCCGCTCGAAACTCGCAACTCAAAACAGGCTACTCGGAACTCATAACCTTCGTTGCTGACCGTCCTGGGCACGATCTGCGATATGCAATCGATGCTTCAAAAATCAAGCATGAATTGGGCTGGACCCCCAAACAAGATCACGCCTCCGGCTTTCGAAAAACCGTACAGTGGTACCTCGACAACAACGATTGGCTTCAAGACATTTTGTCCGGAGCCTATAAGTTGGAACGCCAAGGAAAGTTGCAGGTGTAAAGCTCATGCTCTCACGCGAAACATTTAACTTCTAACTTCTCTCATGCTCTCCTCCGAAGAACGAAACGCACGCATCCTTGCAACGCTGAAGCAAACTATGCCTCACGTCACGGATTTCAGTCACGATGTTGGCTTGCCAACCAAGCCAGTCGGACACAACAGTGGTATCATGACATCCACGGCTATCATCCGCAGCTATCGAAAGGACCACCGTCGCGGGAGCCAACACGTGGAACCACAAGCCGTTATCGAAGCGCTTCAGCAAGCCCAGATTCGTCGCTGGGTATTGATGGGCCTGTATGGTTACGTTGGCTATCTCGCTAATCCTCGAGCCACGCAGGACGTTGACATCCTGGTGAGCGAAGAAGAAATCGAACAAGTCATCGAAGCGATCTGCAAACGTTGGCCAGCCTTGATTGTCGATCGACGCGAAGTCGTCGTCCGCTTTCGTGATCCAGGCGAAATCGCCATCGACGGTGAGATGAAGCAAGTCATCGACGCCATGCTCCCCTCCAACCCTGTTTATCAAGCCATCTTAGATCGTTTTCACACCCAGGACGAAGCCACCGGCCACAACATCCCAACCCTCGAAGCCGCTTGTGCCAGCAAGTTCGCCGCGCTAGTCTCACCCTATCGCGAGTGGAGTAAGAAATCATATGACGCGGGAGACTTGCGCAGCATCATGCTTTCTAACGCAACAACCGTAGACCAAGCTGTACTGAAAGAGCTCGGCGACCTAGTCTACCCCGGCGGCGGCAGCGAACTCCTCGAGTTCCTCCAACTCACCATCGACAAAAAACCATTTCCGGTTTAGGAAGAAGCTAGCTTCTATTGCTTTCCCTGCTGTTCTTTGATCGCCGCATTGTATTTAGCGACGAGTTCCCGGTGGAGTTGCGCCATCTCTTTCGTGCCTTGCTTTTCGTAGGCCTCGGCCAGTCGCTGGTGGAAATCAGGCCGACCTGGCTGTAGTTCGACCGCGATCTCGAATTCCGAAATCGCCTCTGCGGTACGATTGAGATTCAACAGAATGAATCCCAACGTATCGTGAAAATCAGCCACTCTTGGGCCAGCTTTCACGGCTTCCATGGCATGTGTCAGCGCTTCTTGCATTTTCTCCGGTTCGCTTAACGCAATCGCATACGCCAAGTTGTTATGCGACTGAGCCGAGTCAGGCATGCGCGCCAGCACATCCTGCAAGTGCTTTATCGCATCGCTGTACTCTTCACGCAGAATGTGAGCCTCCGCGATCCAAGCATGGGTCACCGGTGTAGCTGTGCCCTGCGCCAAAAACTCCTTCAACTGCTTCATCAATTCATCCGGCGGCGAATCGCCTCCAATCCGAGCCAACATGGCGACCTGCTCGGCCACCTTGGGATTGGTCGGATCGATCCTCATGGCTTGATCTAGCAATCGAATGTCAGCTGACCACTGGCCAGTAGTGGCCTTCAATGTCTGTGTGAATCGCAGACGATAGAGCTCGGACAAGGCGTATTTCAACTTGGCAACGTCGTTTGCCGCCAGTCCTTCGACCTTCAATCCCTCCTCAAGCGCCGCTCGAGCCGCTTGCAACTCGCCTTTGTAGAACAGCATGTCTGCGGCGTTGATGCGGTCGTCTGCCGTGGCAACACCACTGGTGATCTTTTCCAGCAACCTCGGCAGCGCCTTTTCGTAGGTCTGGTCCGCGACAACTTTATTGTTCAGTTGAATCGCTAACCGAAATAGTTCTCCCTCAAACTCGGGCGACTTTTCTGCCGACTGCCGCAACATATCAATCGCGCGAATGTTGTCTTTCGCCTGCACTGCGAATTTTGTGGCCGCGACCAAGAGATTCGCTGGAGCTTGCTCCCACTTGACCGCCACATCCAAGTGGTGTTTGAGTATCGGCATTTCCACATCCGTCAATTTGCTTTGCAACATCAAGTTGGCAATCCATGCATGCGCGGGGGGATAACCGGCACCCGATTCTGGGGCGATGGAGTTCATATACGCCAGCGCTTGGCGAATCGCACCGCGATTGCCCAACATGGCTCCCACCACGAAGCGTGTGCGTTTGTTGTTGGATTGCAATTCCAAGGCTCGACGGAATAAAGCCTCTGCATACCGAGCTTGACCGCCGGCATCGGACTTCGCCGCCTCGGTAGTCCCCAGAGTGAATTCCCAGTCCTGATTGGCGCTCTGTAACTCAATCTCGCCTGCAGCCAAATAGCTATCCGCCAGCTTCTCCTTGCTCTTGGTTCTACCCATGACAGACAGGACCGCCACCGTCATCAAAAGCGCTAGCGGCAAAAGGGCCACCGATACACGCCGCCACTCGCGGGTGACTAGCCAATCGATGATCAATCCGAAAAAACTGATGACCATTTAGTTTCCCCCCTGAACTGTGACTGCCTGACCAGCAAGCGTCTGCGCGATCGATGCGGTGGCGGATGCAAAAGCGGTTCGCATCTCTTCTCTCTGTTGCATCGCCAAGGAACTCGACGGCTGCACAATCAAGCGACTGTGATAGGTCACGTCGTCCACCGACATTCCTAGGGCTCTACCAAGCACCGAACGTTTCAACTTCGCAATGCTTCGCGATACCAAGCCACCCTGCGAGTAGTTGGAGCCCTTACGATCAATAGCGGCTACCCAACTGTAACCGCGTTTGCCGATAGAATTGACGTACTCCGATTCTACCATGTTCCATCCGCCAACAGTGTAGCTGCGAGGGACATCCGCCTGCGTCCAACCTTCGAGCGTTTGACTAACTGCTGGACCGCTCCGGGGATACTCCAGCGTCAGCGATGCCAAACCACCCGGCAGTGAATAATTCCAGGCCACAGCCCGCATGCTCTCATCTGCGCCACCGATTGGCAGCTGGCCAATTAGGGCCATTCCCGCCAATTCGTCGGGGGCACCTGTAACATTTTCCATCTGCGTAGCCGACTGGGCCAATGCTCGAAAGTCGACGACGCGCGGCGGGAACACCAACCCCAACACGGCGAGTGCCCCAGTCAACGCCAGGCAAGCGAGCGTCGCATAGAACAATCGCAATTGGCTGGCAAAAGGATCAGTAGCGTTGCGAGTCGCCGTTACCGATGGCGTCAGCCGAGCCCGTGTGGACACGACTTTTTTCGGCAAGTCGTCTTCCAAGTCATCATCCTCGAGGTAGGCTGGCCCTTCATCCTGAATCGCCACGAAGTTCATAGGCCACACCACAGCCCGATTAAATAATCCATGCCAACCCTTGTCCGCCTTCCGCGAGCTATCGACCGGCACCGCATCAAACAAGTACGAGATGCTATAGAGGCTCACCATCAACATCATCAACTCAAACACAAACATCGCAACCTGCGTAGCGACCAACATCCAGCCGCTTCCCAAGTTCACCGTAGAATTTTCAACGGTCCACACCTGCAGCAGAATCATCAGCACACTACTCTGCCAACTGATCACCACCGCTGACCCAAGCGCCATCAAACTCAGCAACAGCGGATGCCGGGTGAACAACAAGATCACCAGCGTTGCGAACAACAGCGCCGGCAAACTCCCCGCCCCACCTAAGATCGCAGACAAGTCCAGTCGCGTGGTCTTCAAGTCCAAGGTTGTCGCAGTCGCCAAGTGCTTGACCCCGAGTTGATCCAACACTCCGCTTGCCGCGCTCACAGCTTCACGATTCAGTCGCGATTCAATGCGTTCCGTTAGCGCTAGAGGCAACGGCCAAGCCACCCACAACACCGAGCAGCAAGCAATCACCCGCGTCCAAGGCACAATCCCTTGGTGAATGAGCGCCCAACCGGTAACGAGCATGATCAGTGACAGATGCGCGAAATTCGCCGACTCAGCAATCGTCGCCGCAACTCCAATTAAGGCCGCGAACATCATCAGCCCCATCGCCGTCCAGCGTCGGATTGGATGCGCCGTGACCCCCACATATTGGGACCGCCAGACCAAGTACAAGAAAAAGAACAACGTCAGCGGCGTAAACCACCACATCGGCGACGACGCAAGTCGGTAACACTGCTTTACCAAAAGTGGCATAAGCGCCACCACACCCGCACCCAAGGTGATGGAATACAGAAACTTGCGGGAAACAGCCGCTTGATTATCCATAGAGATCGAAGGACTTTTGAAATTTATTTACATGCGATATTTACATGCGTTATGTAGAAAAAGCCGGTGCGTGCCCGAAGCTACCGTCAGATTAACCACGCCTCAGAATGCCGCGCAGCGTCAATTTCCGCAAAACCCCAAGAGCTTTACTATAGCTCCGATGGTGGGTCCGAGAGCTAGCATCCGGACTGAACGCCGCGAAAGCCCCACCAAGTGTATGGGTTATGCGGACAAATTCAAATGGATTGAACTGACGTCTCGACGAAATATCGCCGCCAACGCTTAAATCGCAGGCCAGGCAAGCTAAAACGAACTCAGTTGTAGCGCCGGGAGCGCCGAAGCGTCAGTTTTAAGGCTGCGATCTTGGTTGCTTGGAAACGATCCGGACGACGTTTTGATTGGTTTTTCTTAACCCGAAGCGTTAGCGAGGGACCATTCCTACATCGACAAGTCCACGCCGTAACTCGTTCCCCGGCTGCAGCTTCGGTTTGCGAAAGCCGGAAACGCGCATCGAGTAGCGGAATGCGTCAAGCATTTCGGGAATACTGATTTCCTAGCAGTGCCTATCGACGTTCCAGACCGCTGGTGCGGTTTTCTGGAGCGCGGACGTCCACGTCCGCCGAACCCGCCGCTCATGCAAACACAAT
>JANRMD010000514.1:0-44147 GCA_033761895.1 Pirellulaceae bacterium
GCTGGTAGGACTAGAATTCGGTAACGCAACATACTCCAACGTCTAGTAACACATGAAGCAACAGCATGACGGGTTTCAGTCTCAAAGACCACTTGTTTAATCGCGCTAAAGTTGATTACTTGGCAGGATTGTTTACCGCAAATGATCCTGCCTTTGCGAAGCGCGAGTTTGTGAACCAAGTCATGAAGGCCTTGCCCTCACTTGAGCTGAAGCAGCGGATCGCCTTGATTGCCGAGGCTCTTGAGGACCATCTCTCAGAGCACTTTCCCACCGCAGTCGCTCAAATTGTGGCCAGTCTCCCGCCGCCGCTGGATGAGAGTCGAACGGACGATGACTTTGGCGACTTTATCTTCGCTCCGCTTGGCGAATATGTCGTTCGCAAAGGAGCCACTCGAACGCATCTCGCTCTGTCATTAAGCACGCTCAAAGAGCTCACCAAGCGGTTTTCGATGGAGGATGCAATGCGAACCTTCATTCGTCAGTTCCCGAGCGAGACGATCCGCGAACTCACGCGTTGGGCAAAAGATCGTAACTACCATGTTCGCAGGCTCGTTAGCGAGTCCACGCGGCCACTGCTACCTTGGTCGGGTCGAATCGATTTACCTGTTGAGACCACACTACCTTTGCTCGACGTATTGCACAGCGATCGAACACGTTATGTAACACGCAGTGTTGCCAATCATCTCAATGACATTGCCAAAAGCAATCCAGAACTGGTTGTGCAAGCACTCCAGAAATGGCATGTAATGGCCAAGCAAGAGCGCCAAGAACTGCTATGGATGACTCGCCATGCGTTGCGCACGTTAGTCAAACGCGGTCACGCCGACGCGCTAAGATTGCTGGGACTCGATCCAGCTCCGAAGTTATCCATCGGAGCAATCCAAATTGCAAAGCGCAAATTGTTACCTGGTGACTCGCTCGAGTTCTCTCTTGAGATCACAGCCCTTCGTGACGAATGCCTGGTCATCGACTACGCCATCGAATTCGTCAAGGCTGGTGGTAAGCGGTCGACCAAAGTCTTTAAAGCGGCGAAATTAAGTCTAAAGCAGGGTGAGTCACGGACAGTGTACAAAAAACACAAGCTGCACGCTCAAGCGACCACTTATCAGCTGTACGCAGGCGAGCATCAACTGACCGTGCAGATCAATGGCCAGGCGGTTGGTACGAAGTCGTTTCACGTTACCTAAACTATCGGTCGATAAATTGCCGAAATCGTGTTGTTGAGCTCCTGCCACAGTACGCTAGTCCAAGAGCAACTGCCTACCAATGCGATGGCAATACTGCTAATCCAAATCCAATAGCCGATGCCATACCCAGTAATCATCGAGCGATTGCCAGCCACGTCGGCGACAATGCTTTCATGCTTCAGAAAACTCAACGTCAACAGCAATGCAATCGCGGACGCACCGATCGAGTATCGCTTGTGGTTTGGCGACCACATCGCAAGCCATGCTATCAACAAAGTAGGATTGAAATTCGTAAACGGAAGCGCATTACAAACACGTGATTCGCGCCTTCATGAGTGTGGTGAAAGTGTTTTCACCGAAATCTCATCTTTTTGAAAGCACGAATCATGAAAAGTTTATCGAAACGCCATTCGCGAGATAGAGTTCTACGCGGGCTGAAACTGGAAACGCTTGAACGTCGCGAAGTCTTCGCCGTCGGTGGGCTTGACCCGACATTCGGTGGAGGCTGGGGAAAAGCAGTTACAGACTTTGGTGGAAGCACAGACTGGTCAATCGATAGCGCTTTCCAAGCCGATGGCAAAATTGTAGTTGTGGGCGGTACGACAGCGGGTGGAGGCAATCATAACTTCGCATTGGCGCGATACAACAGTGATGGTTCACTGGACGCCAGCTTTGGCGGCTTTGCAGGGATTGGAGCTGGACGAGTCGTGACCGATTTTGCTGCCGGTATGGATCAGGCTCAAAAGGTTCTCATTCAACCTGACGGCAAGATACTGGTTATCGGCTGGACGAATCCGTTTGGTGATGAGACCGGAGAGTTACCGGGATACGAAAACGAACCCGTTCAAGAACATCGTTGGGCGGTGGCACGTTACAACGCCGATGGTTCGTTGGACAGCACCTTCGGTACACTTGGCAAAGTTGTTGTGCACCGACCAGGTGAATACGACGTCGTGACGGTCGCGGGTGCTTTCATCGTGGGTGACAAGCTGCTGCTCGTTAGTTCAGCCCCCGAAACGTCCCTGATCAGCCGCTTAAACCTTAGTGATGGATCGGTCGATGTCGCCTTTGGTAACTCAGGGCACGTTTTGGCAGATACTCCAATCGCGATACGGGCTGCGGCCTTGCATGGTGATGGCATCGTGCTTGCCGGGAACGCCAAGGTTGGTAATTCTATGGCATTCTCAAGAATTCACATGAACGGCATGGTCGATAGCACGTTTGGTGTTAATGGACTCGCGGTAATTGGCCCTGAGTTTACAAGTTCACAGCTTTATGCCGTTGTTGTTCAAGCTGACGGGTCCATTGTTGGCGCTGGGGAAAAGTCGGTGGTTCGAGTGCTGGCGAACGGTATGGCTGATGCGAGTTTCAGCGTCGATGGTGTAGCAAGGTTTGAAGGTGAACTTTACCAGTTCTACGACATCGCGCTCGGACCTAACGGCACGATCATTGCCGCAGGCTATGTAAACTCTGGTCTCAACTTTGCTGTGGTACGAGTTGGTGCTGACGGCGCTCCCGATCAGAACTTCGGTGTTGGCGGCGTCGTGAAGATTGACTTTGGCCTGTTCGGGTTCAGCGCAGATTACGGAACATCAGTGCTGACCTACGCCAATGGCAAGATTCTAGTAACTGGAATCGCAGGTCAAGATTTCGGCTTGACTCGCATCAATGGCGCTGCCGTATTGGGGAACCCAGGCGGGCCATTCCGTCCCGGGGGATTGCTTGGGCAGATACTCAATCATCCTCAATCGCCAGGCCTGTTGCGCCTGGGCGGGCTGACGAATCTAGTAGAACGAATTGACGAAGCCATCGCGCGACACCGAATTGGGAATACAATGCCTCAGAATTCCAGTCCGTCGCGGCCAACTGCTGTGCCCACATCGCGGACCAATAGTCCCTCGCGCAGCCAAAGACAAGATCTCATCGATGAGTTCTTTGCTGGACTGGGTGCTGAACTGCGTACACGAGCCGGTGCAATGGCAAGCCCAGGACAGTTCCCCTACCAAGTGAGTTTGTGAAGATTCTACTAATGCGACTACGAGTTTTTGAAAGCAAGCAGTCATGAACAGCCCCGACAAACATGGAGGGGCTGGCGGGAGAGTATGCGACTTGCAGTTGCCCAGTCCGGTCAACTTTCGCTTTCAGTTGCCATTGAGGTAAGAATCGTAGAAGATCCGAGCTGCAAATGCAGCGGGGAAGCCCAGGACGATTGCTCCGATCAGAAAGCCGGGCCAATAGTCGAGTATCTCGCTGTTGGGGGTAACCCCCGGTTTGAACATGCCTAACCAGATCATGCATTGCCCGGCGAGCGCTGCGCCTGCCACAAATGCGATCCCACCTGCTGAGCCAACAAATCGTGAACGAATGCGTTTCGGGCGCATCTCGCGGAGTTCATCATAGATATCCATGGTGTTTCCTCTGACGTAGTCCCATGAGTGAAATCAGTTACTTGTGTTAGGCACAGATATACCGATCACTAGGCGCAGTTCGTTGCTTTGCGGTGCGCGCGAGTTTCGGCCTTTCGCAACCCGAAGCGTTAGCGAGGGACCGAGTTACGGCGTCGGCATGATGGTACAGGAAGTTCCCTCGCTAACGCTTCGGGTTATGAAAAGCCAAGCAAAACATCATCCCGATCGCTACGAAGCAGCCAATAGTGCAACATGAAAACTAACGCGTCGGGTTGCAAATCGACTTTTCAGCAGCCTGCTAGTATGGTGGCGATCGGCGAGAAGTGTCGTATCGGTATCAACTTTTTGGGCGTAAAGCGCGCACAACTGGATTCGATATTGCGCCCACACTGGGTAGGGAGTTCAAGTAACCGTAAAGGGGCTCACGCATGCCTACCAACAAAAGCAATCTTATGGACGCTGTAGTGCTCTTTGGTGGTTTGTTGTCGGTGCTCGTTGTCGGCGCCGCGTTCGTGCTCTTTCCCATGTATCAGTTGCTGGATATGACCGTTGTACGACGCCCTATTTGGGATCCACCACGGGTAGTGGTTCGAGAATCTTTGCAAGGCTTGCGGCCCGAAGATGTCGCACGGCTAGAGCAAGTTCCTCAACAAAGGGTATTCCTCGAAAAACTCAAAAAGCCGATCATTTTCGAACCCAAGCCGAGTTGGCTTGGCTATCGGAAGCCTGATCCGAACAAGCCCGTCACTGGGCGCCAGTATCCGCCTAATCGAATGCTGCATCTCCTTATCGGCTCCGTCGCCATCTACGTTTACGCATTGAAGTATCGAGGTATTCTCTAAAGCAAGAACGCAGAGCTTAAGAATCATGAACACGCATCAATACACGGACCAAGAAGTCTTATTTCGACTGGCTACTCCCGACGATGAGGCTCTTTTTGAGCATGTCGCTGAAGATGTTTTTGATAATGCAATTATTCCCCAACGTTTGCAGGAGAACCTCAAGGACCGGAGACTGCATCTCGCGCTCGCCATCTCCAATGGCCTGATCGTGGGGATGGCGGCTGGCATGCACTACTCACAGCCCGACAAAGATCCTCAGTTCTTCGTCGATGAGCTTGGCGTAGCTCCAGGGTATCAACGACGGGGCATCGGTCGAGGCTTACTCCAGTTGCTCCTCGAGCTCGCGCAAGGGCTCGGATGTAAAGAGGCTTGGGTGGCGACCGAGGAAGACAATCGGCCAGCCAAATCGCTTTACGCAAGTATGCCCAATAGCCAGGAGTCGCGGGCTGTGATCTATACGTTCACTTTGTCGTGATCATCTCAATTGGCTCTTGCACTCGGGATAATTGTGGCATTCGCAAATTTTGCGGCGCTCAGTTGAGTAGTTTTTTGCGCCTAAGCAGGCAGATTGAAATGTGAGTGGTTTCGTTACCGCTTTTGGGGGTTGGGGAACAACGGGATTAATTTGTCAAGCAAAATTGACCAGTGTTTTTGACTGGTTACTCACACCTGTGCTGCGGAGAGCAATATGCGTACCTTTGTAATTGGCTTGCGAATAGCAGCCCTAATGAGCATCTTCCTTATTGGGAGTTTGAGTGCTCAGGACACGGCCAGACTTGTGAAGGCAGAAGTGGTTTGGTCTAGTGAAAAACACGTTGTCGCTACAGACTTGGTCCGATTCAATGACGCATGGATCATGGTTTGTTGCGAGAACTCTGCTGCACATCAGCAAGAAGGTGTACTGCGGCTCATCACATCAAAACAAACGTTGCCATGGGAATCGCTGGCCATCGTCGAGTCGCCCACGAAGGGTAAATTGCTCAGGCAGCCTCGATTGAGCGTTCAGCCGGATGGGCATCTGATGCTCACGGCAGTTGGGATTGTTGCCAACCCTCAATCAACGCAACCTTTGTCGCAGTTTGGCGGCACTATACAAACGTTAACGTGGTCTTCTATTGACGGTCGCAACTGGAGTCATGCTAGACCAGTCGGCAACGCAGGCTTTATTCAGGGAAAGTGTGCGTCGCATGACAAGACGGTCTATAGCTACACTCGCGGTTTCATTTGTGGTAACGCACAAACGATTAAAATTGAGTCAGGCGTTGACCAACAGAGCATGAAGGAGATTTATACTAAAACTCTTGCGGAGTTTTTTCCTAATGAAGCATCCCTCACGTTCACGAGCGATCAAGGCGTATGCTTGATGAGCCGAGTGGGAGAGCGTGGTAAATTTCAGACTGGGTTGTTGGGTATCGCCAAGCAGCCTTTCCTGAGTTGGCAATGGAAAGAGACTAGCGCGCCTGTCAGTTTTCCTAACTTAATCCGCATAGCCGATGACCATGTTTTGGTTGTAGGAGGATTGCTGGACAAACAAGCTAGAACATCCGTTTCTCGCCTGAACCTGGAGACCGGGGAACTTACAGAGCTACTGGCAATCCCGACGAATGGTTTACCGACCCAGACGGGCGTAGCCACATATGGGGGAAGGGTTTGGTTGAGTTTTCATTCCGACGTGCAGGGCAAAAAGTCTGCCCATCTTGCGGAAGTCATCGTAGAGTAGGTCATCGCGCAAGGTCAAAAAAAGTTGCCTTTTTGCATTTTTGGCGCGCATAAGCGAGAATCGACTTGCGCCTATGGCACTACCAGACTGCTGAGGAAGTCGATTTGTGAATTGTGGAGGATTTGTAGTAACCCGAAGCGTCAGTTTTGATGTTGCGAGTTTCGGCCTTTCGCAACCCGAAGCGTAAGCGAGGGAACGAGTTACGGCGTCGACTTGACGATGCGGAAAGGTCCCTTGCTCGAGGAGCGTGCGAACTCAGCCATTGATCCACATGTACATATTGCTACGCGTCGACCGGTCTTCGGGGCACGGGGCCTTCGCCCGCTGGAAGACTCGACAACACCAATTCATCCTTTGTATTCGCACAAACGAGAACGTCGAACACGCATGCCAAGTGGTTTGCTGAAGTTACCCCCTCGCTACACAGATTGTGATGACCATGACTAACGCAGATTCCAAGGTCGCAGCGCTCCCTGATGCAGTGCCTGATCTTGGGCAATACCGCGACTTTTTGAAGAACTGCTTGGAGCGAGTTTCGAACAAGTATCAAGCTAAGTTCGATGCTTCGGACATCGTCCAGGATACGCTAGCGGATGCACAGAAACACTTGGGCGACTTTCGAGGTCGATCGGAAGCGGAACTTACTAGCTGGCTCCGACGGATGCTTTCAAGGAACCTTATCGATGCGGTTCGCCGCTTGAGATCTCGCAAACGCGATGTTGCCAACGAACGACGTATCCAACGTTCCAAGCAATGGTCTGGGCAATCAACCAGTGTTCCGTTGCGGGCCGAGCAGACTTCGCCCAGTGGTCGAGCGGTATGGAATGAAGAGTTACTGCAAATGCAGAAGGCGTTAGAGAAACTACCCGAGGCGCAACGCATGGCGATCACGTTGCATCATCTTCAAGGTATGACGCTGGCTCAAGTCGCTGTGCAACTGAATCGATCGACGGCCGCTGTCGCTGGTTTGCTTCATCGTGGACTCAGCACACTTCAGCAATCTGTCGGAGATTAGCGGAGCATAAGTATGGGGGACTCATCAACGATTTCTTATTCCGCAGAGAACCTTGACGGCAATTCTGGAAGTTCCTTAGACGAAGCACTCGAACAAGCGGTGCTGGCGCTTGAAAGCGACCAACCGCTTGATCGCGAGCGGTTATTAGCCCAATTCCCGCAGTGGACCCAAGACCTCAACCAGTTCATTGACAACTGGTTAGCGATGGAGCATCGCACTGCGGCTTTGGTCGACAAGCAATCATGCGAGTTGGGAATTCCATGCGAGAATTTGAATGGCAAGGTCATAGGCGATTATGAACTGCTGGAGCTGATTAGCAGTGGCGGTATGGGAGTGGTCTATCGCGCGCGGCAAATTAGCCTGGGGCGAGTGGTTGCTCTCAAGATGGTCTTAAACGCTGTTCGCGACAAGACCCGCTTTCGAATCGAAGCCGAAGCTGCTGCATCGCTGCATCATGCCAACATCGTTTCAATTCATGAGGTGGGTGAATTTGAAGGTCAGCCATTCCTCAGTATGCAATACATTGCGGGTGGCAACCTGCACGATCATCTGAAACCGGGCGCGATGGCACCACGAGCAGCTGCGGTTCTAGTCCGCACGATCGCTACTGCGGTTCACTATGCGCATCAACGTGGTATTCTGCATCGCGATCTGAAGCCGGCCAATGTATTGCTGGATGCAGAGCGACGGCCGTATGTGACCGATTTTGGTCTAGCTAAACAGATCGGTAACAGTGTCGAGTTGACGCGAAGCGGCGCGATCATCGGGACACCTGGATACATGGCGCCCGAGCAAGCAATGGGGCAGGTGAAGTCGATCACCGTAGCAGCGGACGTTTATGGTCTGGGTGCAATTCTTTACGCAGCTCTCACCGGGGAAGCGCCTTTCAAGTCCGACAGCGACCTCCTCACGCTGCGTAAAGTCATCGAAGAGCCGCCGGTCAGCCCTCGCGCCAAACGTCCCGCGTTGGACCGCAACCTTGAAACAATCTGCTTGAAGTGCCTCGAGAAAGCTCCCGCGTCGCGGTATGGTTCGGCCAGGCAATTGGCCGAAGATTTGACAAGATACCTGCAAGGCGAACCCGTCAGCGCTCGACCGATCGGAATGTTGGAGCGTCGCTGGCGATGGTGTGTACGTAATCCTGCGATGGCTATTGTCTCCTTCTTCGCTGGATTGATGCTGTCCGCAGTGGTGCTGATGTCGTTGGGGTTAGCCTGGAGAGAGTACGTGGCTAGTATGGATGCCGAGTACGCTCGTATTCGCGAGGCCGCGATGGCTGAAGCTGTCGAATTGGCGCGAGTTGACGCGGTAAGCAACAATGCAAAGGCTCAGCAAGCCGTCGCGGATTTGTATACGGCCAATGGACTCTGGGCGGCCAGTACCGATCTGCATGGCGAGTCATTGATGTGGTTCGCCCGCGCTTCCAAGCTTGACGGGATCCAACCAAGTTCGACCGCCGATAGCAAGACTCGCTGCATGAGCTGGCTCGCGCAAAGCCCCAAGCCGATCGCTGCACTGCATTTACCAAGTCCACCCCAGGCAGCCACGTTCCAGCAAGACTGGCCAACTTGGCAGTGTTCAACGACTCTTTCTGAAGTGATGTACAAATCAGGGGACGATTTCGGAATTTGGAATTACCAGAGTGGCGAAATCTGGAGGCCCATCGGCCAAGAACTGCCGATAACATCAGCGTGTTGGAGCCAAGACGGCAAGCTCTTGGCGATTGCTATGGGAAGTGGGGAATTACGATTGCTAGATGCGGCGACCAAAGCCGCGAAAAGCACCGCCTTCTTGGATGAGCCGCTGACGAGCGTAACCTTTTCGCCGTCGGGCAGAAGACTGGCTGTAGGAACCGTCAGCAAACTGACGCTACTCAACTCGCTGAACCTCAGTACCGAGAAGGTCCTGGACTTAGCAGCACCTTGTGTCAATTCACGGTGCTCCATGGACGACATGAAGATCGCCATCGTGACGGCGGATCAGAAGGTAACGGTCTATGACTTGTCCGAGGATCAGCCCAAGCAGGTACTGCAGGCACCATGCTTTTTCATAGCCAAGAGTTCTTTCGCACAAGCCCTCGTGCCTGTGTTTTCGGAGGATGGAACGAAGCTGTTCGTGCGTACTGCCGAACGTCGCATCCATATTTTCGATCCTGCAACTGGTCAGCAAATTGGTCAACCCATAGTTACCGGAACCACACTCTCGGTTGCAATCTCTCCCGATCAGAAGCATTGCGCGACGGGTGGTGACAGCTACGCACGCATTCAATCAATCAACTGGAATGAAAACACTCCTACGTTTGTTCGCTTCGCAAGTCGATTATCGCATGACGACGAAGTCACTAACTTAGTTTTTGGTGGCCGCAGGCTGATTGCCTCTGCGGGGCGTGATCGGCTCGTTCGAATCTGGAATATTGGTGAGGAGAAGCCGCCGGGGATCATGTTGCACGAGCGAGCGATTCCGCTAGCTACTCTCACGCACACCGACAATGTTGTAGGACTGCTGTTCCCACATAATGGTAACCAGCTTGTCACTATACAACGCGATGGGCTAATGCGAGTTTGGCAGATTCCCACATTTGAACCTCCCGGCTACACGCTACAAGGTGTTGCTGGTGGAACAACGATTAAGTCCGTAGACGCTGACCGATTGCTGATTGCTGGCTCGACTTACGGTGGGAGCAAGGTTGTCAACGCTAGTCTCCGTCGTCTTAAAGATGGAGTGGTGGTCGCTGAGACTCCCCTGCGCGCCTTGAAGGATCGCGGGCACTTGCTCGACGCGGCTTTATCCAAGGATCAAAGTAAGCTCATTTCTTTACATGCCAATCCTTCACGCAACGGCAGCACCCAAGTTACCGCGGATGAGACCGCTGGCAGTATCCAAGTCTGGGCCTTTCCCGATTGCCGTCCCAGCGGACCGCGCATAGCACTCAATGCAGAGCCGCGATCTGTTGTCCTCCATCCCAGCGAGCCTGTAGCCGCTGTATTGCTGGTCAACAGGGATGTCTTGCTGATCGATCTGGAGGAAACGGCTATTACCGCAACGTTGAAGTCACACCAAAGCAGCCTTCCGCCTGAAGTAAGCACTGGTGCCAGGCCAAGCAACCTCCACAATGGTCAAGTCTGCTTCAGCGTCGACGGCAGGCTGATTTATGGCTGGGGGGTAGGTAAAGGTTTCTGCGTTTGGGACTGGAAGAACGCAAGGGCATACTTTTCGACTGAGTTTGCTGACGAGTGGCGCGTGACTCAGTTAGCCGTTGCTCCCCATGGGGACCGAATTGCAGTCGTCAATGATGAAGCCAATCGAGTCGTATTGATGGACAGCAATGATGGAACCATTGCACGTGAATTCGAACATGTAGCCAAGATTCGTTCCGTCGAGTTCTCGTCGACAGGCAAGGAGATATTGACCGCCTGTGATGATGGAAGAGCTCGGATTATTAGTGCTTTGCCCGATGACCGCCAAACGATTGATTTGGTGCATAACAAGAAAGTGCTCGACGCTTGTTACTCGCCTGATGGTTCTAGCATCGCTACATTGAGCAGCGATATGCGAGTCTTCGTGTGGCGTGTTGGTGATCGCCAATGGGCGTTGAAGCCCATGCCTGTTCCCAAAGGGACGCAAGAGTTGCTCTTTAGTCCCAAAGCAAACAGCTTGATCGCGATGGGCGTTGGTAAGGACAATGCTTCAAGAATCCTCGCGTTAAGTTCCTTCGACGACACCGAAGACTTGGACCTCGAGTATGTCACCCGGCTGGGTGAATTGATTTCGGCCAAATCGAATCGAGATGGCGCCGTCGTCAACTTGACTTCCTCCGAGTGGTTAAAGCGGTGGCAGGCATTCGAGATCTCATTCATGAGATAATCGGTGCTTCGTCTAGCCGCCAGTGTCTTCGTTACTTTTGCGTAGCACTTGTTCGTAGCTCGCTTCAAAAATCGCCTTGTCAACGATCCACACATCGGTGCTATCGCAGGAACTGCGGACAAAGTAGTCATTCGCCTTGCCATTCAGTTTGCCCCAGTGCGAGTTGACCGCGAATGGGACATTAACCCGAGCCGCTTGTACGGGGGCTGCGTCGGATTTGGGAGCAAATTCGTGCCACCCGTCGTCACTCACATGGCCCGTCGGTTGATGATTCTCAAATAGCCTCTTAGCTTTTTGTGGCCAGAGTTCACCTTGGATGCCTCGACACAGATAATCCCCGGGCGCAACGATTTCACGACCTTCAAGCGTCTCGATTTCTTGGCTGACCTTTACCAACTGCACCCATAGTGGCTTGGTCTTTCGAGCCATAAACAACTGCTGCTCGAATTCGGGTAACAACACTCCGTTCGGGTTAAGCAGAGTTGCTTCGTCCATCGCACGCGTCTCAATTTTCGTTGCTTATTGGGTTCGTTGCTTACTTCGAGGACCGACATTGCCAAGATCGGCGCCGAGTTTGACGGGGACTGCCCCGGAGGGTGACTCGATTTCAGCGATGGAAAAAGGAGAGCCATTGGACAGCTTGATTTCCCCTTCGATGGACTTCGAATCGGGCTGACTCCAGAATGTAAGCCACTTGTCCAGCGAATCGAGGTTGGACGGCATTATGCGGAGGGGCTGCCGAACAGGATTTACAGCAAGATAAACCGTACCTTGCTGGTAAGTGTTTTCTTCATCGTGCCAATCAATGGCTTCTTGCATTACTTCAGACATTCTTGACTCTTGGTAAGCACGAAAGCCTCCGAAAAGAAAGAGCGACGTGATGTATTGGCTTTTCAGAACATTGTGGCTGACGTGCAACTCCAGTTGCTTGCGAACAGGACTGCTTGCCAACACGCTAAACACGCGTTCTGAAACAACGGTGTTCGAATCAAAACGAACTTTGGTCGGATCCGTCACACTTGTAGATGTCCTACAGAGAGAAACAACTTTGCTTTCGAATAAGCACTGCTCGACATTCACCTTGGAAACAAACGGACGCCAGGCGATTGCAACTCCCGAAGCGGAAACGAAATGGCAATTCTTTATGGTGACTTCACCTAGTCCAGCACCCAGGCAAGTTCCAAGGCGACCAGCCACAATCCGACAATGGTCGACCTGAAGCTGCCCTAAGGAACTGATAACACATCGTTCAGCGGCATCATCCAAGCCTAATTGTGGCGAGTTAACATCGATGGGAGGCGCATCAATAGGCCAGTTTACTTCGATCCCTTCCACTCGAAGGTCAGTATCCGATGCAATGAAACGTGGAGACGCACTTGCGATCGATGCTGCGGGAACAAATCGCGGTGTGTAACCGGCTGCAGCGCGAATCGTCAGTCGCTTGCCGGCAATAGTTGTCAAGTGGCTTGGAAAGGGACCGTCACCATGAATAGTAATGATGCTATCGTTTTCAGCTGCGGCGACAGCGGCTTCGAGCGTGGCGTGAGCCTGCGCTTGCTCGTCGACTACAAATCCACTTAAGGGAACGGGGGCAGGATTAATCGAATTAACGACGTTCGAATTTGCGAATGGAGTACTACCAAAGTATCGGGATAGGCTTACGGCCAACACTGCCACAGCTGCCACAGCCAGTCCAAACCAAATAAGGTTGGAGAATTTCGACGGTACACTTCTTGTCAGCGGAGTCCTACTACGTTGTTCGAGCGCTTCGGCCAGCAATGTGGCCGATTCAATGCGGTCTTGTGGACGTTTCGCTAGCAGGCGATCGATGATGGTGCCAAACCAAGTGGGCAGCGCTGGATTCAATTTGCAGACCGAAACGGGAGCCTGCGTGCGAATGTTGTTTAGAATCACAAACGGAGAATCGGCGGCAAAAGGAGACACGCCAGTGCTGGCTTCGTAGAGCACAACACCGACACTAAACAAATCCGAACGACCATCCAATTCGCCATTCGTCGATTGCTCGGGTGACATGTAAGCGGGCGTTCCCGCTATGGCGCCAAGCTTCGTAATCGAATCGCTGTTCGCGTGTTTAGCGAGTCCAAAATCAGTGATACGCACCGCTCCCGATTCCGACTCCAGCAAGATGTTGGCTGGTTTGATGTCGCGATGCACTAGTCCTTGCTTGTGCGCCGCTGCTAGACCGCGTGCAATCTCAATTCCGATTCGAAGAACCTCTTCAAAGTCTAGACGCTGCTCGCGTTTCAATCTCTCAGAAAGGGACTCGCCGGCGACGAACTGCAGCACAAGATAGGGCATTCCATCTGCTTCGTTAATCGAATGGATACTGACGACATTCTCGTGCGTTAAAGCTGCAGCGGCTCTCGCTTCACGCAGAAATCGGCTTTTGGCTTCACCATCACTGACCAAGTGGGGTGATAGCACCTTAACAGCGACGGGCCGATTAAGAATGCTATCCTCACCTTCGAAGACAACTCCCATCCCGCCACGACCAACGACTTTTCGAATGTCGATATCCCCCAATCTTCCGATGAAGCCTGGCCTTGGCGAGGGCTGTAAATCGGGCAGCACATTGCGCGATGGGAGGGCGGAAAAGTTGACCGAGCCTTCCATCACTTGGGATTCGATCAACAAGCGTTCCATCACTCCGCGCAGACTGGGTGAGGCTAGGGACGTACCGCTAAGTGAATCTCCGGCCACGCCTTCACCTGACAACGCATTTCGCGCTAACGCCTCTCCTGCTAGAGCGGTGAACTCCGCCACTTCACTCAACCGCTCAATCGCGTCCCGACAGTGTTCGCATTGGCTCAAATGTGTTTCAAGAATCAACGCCTCTTCAGTAGCCAAGTCGCCAGCGATCAAGCGTGTGAGCGCGGATTCGTCGGGGCAGTGCGGCAAAGTCGAACTTTCTAGATCATCGCCCGGCATCTTAAGCCTCCCGAATCGCTGAGATTTCTTGACGAATGCGAGCCGTAATGCGACTGCGCGCGATGTAGACTGCACCCACGCTTAAACCTAGATCGCGGGCCACTGTTTCGATTTCCTGATGCTGAATGATCGTTCGCCAAAAAGCTTGCCAAGTGTTTTCACGGAATTCACCTTGCACTTTCTCCGCTGCACAACGAAATAGGTTCAGTTGATACTCGCGATCCCACTCATCTTCTTCCCAACGTGGGCTTGGCTGCGTCTCCAGCAGTTCGCGAACATTCGAATCGCCCGAACCGACAGCCGTTCGCTTTTGCCGATTGGCGAACTTTCGAATCTCATTTCGCGCAATCGTAAACAGCCAACCGCGAAACGTTCCTTTGGTAGGATCGTAGACGAACTCAGGCGCGGCACGCATTACCAGACGCAAGGTCTCCTGGGCTAGATCAGCAGCATCAGCATCCTGTAGACCATTCTTTACCCCATAGGAGTGGACTAGAGGTGCGTACAAACGCACGAACTCAGACCAAGCTAGCCCATCATTGAGGTTTCGGATTTTGGCTAACAGAGAAACACGCGTTTGCATAATTCGCAGATTGTACCATCCGCGAATCGGCTCGGCATGAAACCGAGCGTTTACGGTTGTTGAAAAAATTTTGGAATTACTGAAAGAAGCCTGCTCCAGTGTGATAGCTCTTACATGACGATCCAACTCACGCCGAGTTCACGGATTGCTTGCCAAGAACTTTTATAATTGGAGCCAGGCTATGTTATGGTCTAAAAAAACAAACCGCACCGGTCTATTGAATCGACGCGCAGCATTCGAATCCCTTGAGTCGCGAAAGGTTTTTGCAGGCAACGTCATTGTCGCGTTCAACCCGGCCACAGGCGCCACGTCAATAACCGGTGACGCACAGGATAATCAGGTCTCGGTCAGCCCCGTGGCTGCAGGTATCCGTGTTCAAGGTCGCCTCGGTACGACCGTAAACGGTGCTGCGTCCGTGATCCTGCCAGGACCCGCATTGGGAAATGTCGCAGTAAACCTGCTCGCTGGCAATGACTCGATTGCGATCATCGATACTTACATGGCCAGCTTAAGTGTGCAAGAAACGACCGGCGCTGACGTCATCAACCTCGATCGCGCACGCGTCCGCGGTAACACCGTCATCAATACGCAAAGTGGTAATGACATCGTCAAGGTCAACGGCCTCTTCCAAGGCAATGTAAGCATCAACACGGGCATTCAAGATGATCAAGTGACTGTATCTGGCAAGATCGGTGTGTTGCTAGTTGGTGCTACTGGTCAATTAGATGAGCGTTATGTCTTCGGTGGCGTATTCGGGGGCAGCAAAGCACTGAACGTCACCACGAGCTCGGGGAACGACAGAGTCTCGTTGCTATCCTTGGATGTCGATGGCTTGGCGAATATCAATACCGGGGAAAACGATGATATCTTTCGGACGCAAACAGTCCGTGTTGCCGATCAGTTGCTGTTGAATACTGCTGGCGGCGCAGATCGAGCCTTCTTCCAGACCCTTGCCTGTCCGCTAGTGGACGTTAACACGGGCGCAGCAGATGACCTTGTGCGCATCGACCCGTTTTCACTGGCGAATGTGAACCTGTTTTCACTCGACGGTGGCACGGGGATCGATACTCTTGATCGTGGTGGACTAGCGATAGGCATCGTAGTCAACTTCGAAATCTTAACCTAGTGGAGCGTCACATTAGATTTTTGGGTTGAGTGAGGCTGGTGTGCCACTGGCTGTGCCGGCTGTGCCAGTGCAAACGGAGGAGCTATTGTTCACTAAGAGTAGACTCCCTAGCGCGAACAGCTTAACACGAGAGCCGCCGAAGTTGTACGGTTTAAGTGACGATCAATCTGGGTCATCGGTAAATCGCCATGGTTGAGTCGCAGTCCACTTGAAAGCACCTGCTAATTCAAACCGTATCACGTCGACAGATTTCCGTTTAGGTCTCATGTATTGGATCGACCATCTTTTTGTTTCGAATTGTCTCCTTCGTTTGCACTGGCACAGCCAGTGGCACACGAAAACCCAAACCCAATAATCTAATGTTTTTTGGGTTTGTAATATCAGCCGGAACGCGCTAGCGTCCGGTTTTCGCCGCGGCAACCGGTGCTAGCGCACTGCGGCTAATCCTAGTACTTAAGTTGGACGCTCCATTAGCCGACGATCGTAGCTTGGGACCATTGTCCCGAGCGTTGTTTCAGTTCAACTAACTACCCATCGGGGAACTGTCGACAGTATTCATAGACAGCCATCGTCGTGGCTGTCACAACATTAAAACTGGCGGGCATACCGTAGACCGGAATCTCGACGACATCATCCAATCGATCGAGGATCTCCTGCGGTAGCCCTTCTCGCTCTGAGCCAATAACGAGTGCTGTCTTGCGTACGAATCGATAGTCGTAAAGCAATTGCGAGTTCGTTGTCTGCTCTAGCCCCACACAGCGATACCCTTCGCCGCGCAGGCGATCAAGCACCGGCGGCAAACTACGCGGTGATGTGATCGTGACGGTGTCAGCGGCGTCTCTTGCAATTTCTCGATCCACTTTCCCTGCACCGCAATGCACGATTTGCGTTATGCCGCTGCATCCGGCCAGTCGAACCATGCGGCTGAGATTTACATTGCTGCGTAGCGGACACGAAACCAGCAGAATTTCACGCGGCGCTGCAAGCGACTTTGGCGGCTTGTGGCGAATGTGTTCAAATCGTGGCATTGGATAAATCAAAAACAGGAAGAAGTTATCGAACAAAAATGTTCGCCAGTTCAATCGGACCAGTCGGAACGATTGAAATTGAACCTTTGCCAAGCGACCGCGTCAATTCGTGCGACTTGCCATTGATGATGAACTGAACCTGCCCACTCTTAGCTATGGCCTCAATTCGATTCCACGATCCCACTTTCTCGAGCGAGGCTGAGTACGGTGAATCACCCTTGGCCAAGAATACTAGCGGATCACTACTGCCAGGCAAAGTTACGGCGATCTGCTCGGATTTCTCAGTGAATCGAAAATCCATCACGAAGCCATTTAGCTGCATTGCTTCTACAGTCTCCATTCTCGCTTGTTCGCCCGGCAAGCGGCCATCGAAAGCGAGCACCCAGTCCTTCGCTAGCCAAGCCTCCTTGGCGGCCTCATTCACCTTCCATCCATTCAGATTGAGTCCAGTATAGATGGAACGATAACCTCGGTTGCTCACCGCCACATCTTTTGCATCGACGGGAGTCTCCGGTAGTTCTTTGATACGCAGGTTGCGATAGTGCACGATACCACCTTCTGACTCCAAGCAGATGTAGCCTTTGCGAGGACTAGCTTCTTTGCCTTGAGTCACAACTTTGCCGTTGACGGCCAGCGAAATGTTTCCATCATTGCAAACGATACGATAGTGATTCCACTCTGGGCTCGGCTTCGAACGTTCTTCGGTCGGAAAGGCTCTACTTCCTCCACCGCGACCGTTGATCGGTGTCATCTTCGCGCCGTGGATGGGAAAAATATCGCCGTGAGTGGTATGGCTTTGACTATTGCCGTAGGCATTTTCAAGCACCTGCACTTCAACGCTTCGATGAAAAGGGACGCCTCGCGAAGTGATATCATCCGCCCACACGAAAACGCCCGCGTTGCCTCCTGGAACCATATGACGCCACTCGAGTTCCAGTTCAAAGTTGTGATACATGTTTTCTGTCCGAAGCTCCCCAATCGGCTTGCCCGTGCATACTAACATGCCGTCCTTCACCGACCATGTTTCCGGCGGGGTGTTTACGAGCACCCAGCCTGAAAGGTCTTTGCCATTGAACAGCGCTGTAGGCTCTTGTCCAAGTATTCCCGTCGGCTGAAATGCAGCCAGGATAATTAGCAACGTATAAACGCCTGCTCTGAGTTGCATGTTATGGATCCTGAAAGAGTGAAGATTCGGCCTTAGCAGGCTGTAGAAAAAGTCGAACTGTGAATTACGGCGAATCCTTAGTAAACCGAAGCGTTAGCAAGGGGCGTCTGTATTCCCGCCCTGACGCTTCAGGTTACTTATTCAGCAGCCTGCTAGAACCGTAGACCTATGACAGTTGCGTAGTTTAGCAGAACTCTTCCAAGGCGTAGCGGGCATCGCCCTGAGTCGGGATAAGCCAGGCTCTTTCTGAACCTGAGCTCCGAATCACCTTGAAGCGGCATACGCTTTGCTTCGACTGTGAGTTGTCCGAAACAACTTACTCCAGTCAAAAGAAATTCGCATGAAACGCCTCCACTTTGCTCTGATTGCGATCTTAATGATCGCCGGGTGCGACAACGCCAATCGCAACGTCAATGCTCCCCCGATGAAAGACGGAGCCGGTAGCTCCGTAGATCGCGACAATTCAGCGATCAACGATCGCGACCGCAACACAAATGCGAAAACACCGCTCGATCAAAACGAAAACCAAGCCGACATCAACATTACCGCCGGTATTCGTAAGAACATCGTGAATACCAAGATGTCCGTCAACGCGCAGAACGTGAAAATCATCACGCAAGATGGGACGGTTACCCTTCGCGGGCCAGTCAAATCATCGGATGAGAAAAAGCAAGTCGAAGACATCGCTCGTAACTTTGCGGGCGTGAAAACTGTCGATAGTCAGTTGGAAATTGAGAAGAACCTTTAACATTGGCTTTGAGCCAACGGAGTCCGAACATGGCGAAAGCCGTATTTTGCACAGTAAAAACAACCTCCCAAGCTTCCGCAGTCGTTGATCGATTGAAAGCCGCTGGTTTCCACGCCAACGATATTTCAGTACTAGCGCAAGACAAAGATGGTACGCGAGACTTTGCAGTCGACAATGAAACTAAAGCGCCAGAAGGCGCGGCTACCGGTGCTGGCACAGGCGCGTTGCTCGGTGGCGGACTTGGATGGCTTGCGGGCATAGGAGCCTTAGCTATTCCAGGCGTTGGTCCACTGATCGCTGCTGGTCCCATTATGGCTGCGCTCGCTGGAGCCGCAGTAGGCGGTTCTGTCGGTGGCTTGACCGGTGCGCTCATCGGACTCGGAATTCCCGAGTATGAAGCTAAGAAATACGAAGGCAAGCTTCAAGGTGGGCACTGCCTGATATCAGTTCATGCCGAAACTTCAAAGCAAATTGACGACGCCAAGAAGATCTTCGAAACCGCATCCGCTGAAGACATTTCGACCTCGATGGAAACATCGGATTCGACCCGTTCATAGATCCGCGATGGTCCTTGATATTGTGAAGTCATGGATGACTTCGCAATATCTTTTTTGGGGACGACTCAGGGATCAATTCAAGACGAACTCCGGCATAGAACGTATGGCATTTCAACGCTCGCTACTCAAGAGCAGCAAGTCAGCACTAACTGGCTTCTTCGCTGACGACTGCATGACGCTGGCCGCATCGTTAGCCTTCTATACCCTGTTTGCCATGCCCCCACTGATTTTCCTGCTGGTCATTGTCCTATCAACGGGCATGAGATTGGCGGTGGAGCCTGAGGTGGCCGACGCATGGGCTCGGACATTTCTGCAGCAGGCGAGCAACCTGATCGGTATTCAGTCAGCCGCAGTTGAAATCGGTCATATCATCGAACTCAGCCGCAATCGTCCAGGCGTTTGGTGGAAATCGCTCTTGAGCCTGTCTGGCGTACTGCTGGCAGCTACCGGGTTAGTTACTTCATTGCAAAGTTCGCTCAATCGAGTGTGGGGAGTTAAGCCCGTTGATCGGACAATGCATTTTGTTTGGAAGCGTTTTGCTTCACTAGTACTAATACTTGGGTTTGCGTTCCTACTGATCGTATCGTTCGTACTTGCCAGAACCATTGAGTTACTAACCAATCAGTTCGCAGCGTATTTCTCGCTTCATAATGCGCTACCTTCAATCATGAACCACGGCGTGAACGCGATCACTACTTGGGCGTGTTTCGCTGCCATTTTTCGATTTATGCCGGACGCTCGTGTTCCTTGGCGCCATGCAGCGACGGGCGGTCTCCTGACATTTCTACTGTTTATCACTGGTCAAGAGATACTGTACGCGTACCTCTCGCTCGGTAATCCAGCGGCTGAGTTAGGTTCGGCCGCTGGCTCCCTAGTCGTGGTGCTCCTGTGGATCTATTACTCGTCGTGCATCTTGTTGCTAGGCGCGGAACTTACCGCTGCAATGTCGAATTCGTCGAGCGTTGTGCCAGAAACGGGAGCGGTTCGAGTTGAGGAGCGCATCGTGCCCTGATCTACTCCCAACGGGCAGGGGAACCTGAGATTTTGCAAAACTAATTCTTCCGTAACTCGTGATTTGGCGTACCGAATGCACTGCTAATTTGCTTGCTTCGACCACTCGTTCAAAATTTATGAAGAAATCAAGATGGCAACGTCAACCCTAAAACCCAATCGTCCAGCGAAATCGGACAAACCCGTTTGGTTCATTACCGGATGTTCTACGGGGTTCGGCAGGCAGATTGCAAAACACGTGCTCGAGTTAGGCTATCGAGTCGTTATTACGGCGCGTAATATGGAAGACGTTCGCGACTTGGCCGAACTTGGAGACGCACTTGTTCTCAAGCTTGACGTAACTGACAAGACGCAAGCTGAAGCGGCGGTAAAGGCTGCTGAAGAACACTTTGGAAACATCGATGTCTTAGTCAACAATGCGGGTATCGGATACTTTGCTGCCGTAGAAGAAAGTGATGAGGCTGAAGTCAGAAAGATGTTTGACATCAATGCCTTTGGGCTTTGTCGCATGATTCACGTAGTGCTTCCAGGAATGCGGAAGCACCGCAAGGGCTTCATCGTCAATCTTAGCTCGATCGGCGGCTTACGTTCATTCCCGGCTCTGGGCTATTACAATGCAACCAAGTTTGCGGTGGAAGGTGTATCGGAAGCACTCTGGCAGGAAGTCGAACCACTGGGCATTAAGGTTATGCTCGTTGAGCCAAGTGGCTTTCGAACCGACTGGGCCGGACGTTCAGCCAACGAGACCAAACACAGCATAGTCGATTATGCGGAGACTGCAGGGCGAAACATCGCTCACCTACGTTCCATCTCGGGACAACAATCTGGCGACCCTGTCCGAGCCGCCGAAGCGATCGTGAACGCAGTTGAATCAGCCAACCCACCGCATCGTCTGTTGCTGGGCAATGATTCTTACGACGGGGCGATCGCAAAGCTCGATGAATTGCGAGCCGAGTTTAACGCTTGGGAGGCCGTCTCGCGTGGAGCCGATTTTCCCGCCGAATCGTCGTCGAAGAATCGGGCGCAAACGCTCGCCACCACAAACTAGTTTCGTTGGATAGATCACCGCAAGTGCGGCCAGTGAGAGGGACAGTAAGATGACGTTGCGATTGTTCGTAATTCGCCATGGGGAAACCGAATGGTCGCTTTCCGGTCAATACACTGGCCGCGCTGATGTCAAGCTGACAGAGAATGGTAAAGCGGAAGCGAGGAAGATTGAAGACCGAATTCGAGATATCGAGTTCGCACACGTCATGGTGAGCCCGCTTGAAAGAGCACGGCAGACCTGCCAACTCGCTGGACTCGGAAAGCGAGCAAGGGTCGACGTTGATTTAATCGAATGGGACAATGGCGATTACGAAGGGCAGACTCCCAACGAGGTTCGTGCAAATCGCCCTGATTGGAATATGTTTCGTGATGGATGCCCCAACGGAGAGCATCCTGACCAAATCGCAAGTCGCGTGGATCGTTTGATCGCTTCCCTCAAGAAACTTACCGGTAACGTGGTCTTGTTCACACATGGTCACTTGGGGCGAGTCCTGGGCGCTCGGTGGATAGGACTGTCGATCGAGCACGCTCAACACTTTTGTTTGGACACTGGCTCGATAAGTATCCTGAGCTACGAACCAGAGCAGCAAGAGCAGACGCTTTCACTCTGGAACTCATCACCCAAAGAACTCTCGAGTTGTGCCCCTAAACAGTCGAGCTTGGCTCACGTTCAAGCCGACGTGGTCGTAACCAAACGTGAAGCAATCGAACAATGGGAGAACGAAGGGGGAGAAGTGCTGAGAAAAGTTGGTGCTGCTCCGCCGGCAGCCGATCCACTTGCACAATCCAGCCTTTAAAGAGCTCTAAGCGGCGTGGTATTGGGACCCGTCGCCATGTCCGCTACTCAGGTTTCTGGCAATTCCTCTCCTTGTGAGAAAATGCCTGAACTGGTTAAAAATTCAATGTTGTTCGCTGCGACACTCCCGTTTGTAGTGTTGTCTCGCTATTCTTTTTCGAGGCGCCAACACTTGGGTTGTCGGGTCTCAGTTACTCGCCCTGACAGTTATCGCGGCGTGTTTTTTCGTGGTTTCCGCACCGCAGCTTGGAAGTTCGTCGCGCAGCAGCAAGTAAGGACATAGAATCTTTGCCGAACCACTATCATTGCAGCGCTGGCAATGGTTACCATTGCATATCATGATGAATCTAGAAAATGAACGGCTGCAACAGCCTGAACCATCCGGCAGTCCCCCTTGGTCGCCTTGCGTGTCAGTGACGGACCGAGGGCTGCGAGTGTCCATGTGGGCGACAGCAATCTTGCTTGCCAGTGGCCTGTTTCATCTTGGCCTATTGGCGGTTCTGGCAACTGGTTGGGATGGTCCCCTTTCACTTCGAAAACCAGGGTTGTTTGGCATCTCCGCTGGACTTACCGCGTGGTCCATCGCTTGGCTAATGACTCAACTGAAGCCGAGAAGATACGATTGCCTAATTGCCAATACGCTTGGAGTCGGACTGCTACTTGAAGTGGCACTCATCACTCTGCAATACTGGCGCGGAGTGCCCTCGCATTTCAATCATTCAACGATCTTGGATGCGAGCATCGAACTCAGCATGCTCGGCTTGATCCTGGTTGTGACCGCGGCAATTGTCTACCTGTCATTTCGCACACGGCAACTTCGGCCGATTGAATCTGCGCTGGCGCTGGCGATAAGAGGTGGCATGTGGTTGCTGGCACTATCCTGTGTGTTGGGGATTCTCACCACAGCATTAGGAGAAGTGAGTCATGCTTTCGGGAGACCTCATGAGTACTGGGGACAATCTGGCGTATTAAAATTTCCCCACGGCGTTGCGCTACACGCAATTCAATACTTGCCAATCATCGCTTGGATCGCAATTTGGCTAAGGGTGCCCAAGCCATTTCAAGTTGTAAAAGGCATGCTCATCGGCCAAGTCGTATTCCTCATCTACGCCGTCTGGCAAACGAGTCAAGGACGCTCACGTTTTGATTTTGATACAACAGGCGCAATTCTCTTGGGGGTTACGGCCGTGGCTGGGGTTCTTCCAACCCTAGCCATCTTAAGAGCTTCATGCCTGGCAGCCTTCGCTCGATCCAACCATTCGGTTTGATTTCGCATCAGCGGCCCAAGACTGCGAAGATCAAACACCAAAGGGTTGTGTTTGTATCAGCGGCGAGTTCAAACTTCTTGAACCACAGTGCTCAGAATTTCCAATGCTCATCAAAGAAACCGGCTTGCACCACGTTGCCTGGCGTTACGTTGTTCGATCCCTGCGAGACATCTGCAACAGCCCAGTCGGGTAGCATGGGAATCTGCCGGGCGTTATTGAGATAGGCAAACTCGCGAAACGTGAATCCGCTATTGATAACCACATAACGGTT
This sequence comes from Pirellulaceae bacterium, assembly GCA_033761895.1. GTDB lineage: Bacteria > Planctomycetota > Planctomycetia > Pirellulales > Pirellulaceae > Aureliella. The sequence goes on from JANRMD010000514.1 coordinate 23,586, forward strand.
CGGATTCAGCGGATTGGGGTAGATCATAAGCGGTGCATGAGTTCTCGCGTCATAGTCAACTCCGGCCACTCGAAGTTTTTCGTCTGTCCATTCGATTGGCAGAGCGGCGAGGACTTTGGCGATCAGCGGGTTGGTGCGCGGGGTGCCAAACAGGATCAAGTTGTGGTTGGCAATGTCTGCTTCAGTTAGCTCCGACTTGGTAACGATATCACCGCGAAAGTGCCGTCGCCATTCCTTGGTCGCATGCTGAAACTCTACGTCATACCAAGTTGGTTGAGTAGGATCGGATTTCGTGGGAGGAACCCAAACAAAGGCATCCATAAATGCATCATCGATCGGACCACACAATCCCGGACGCTTCACCAATGTCTGCTTGTCGATGCCTGTATCGGCTGTCTGCCACATGCCAATCGAATTTTTCGTTAGCCATAAAACTCTAGATTGGTCGACGTTTAGGAACTGGGCGGTCAAAGGTTGGGCATCCACCTCAAGACGGACTGTTTGGTCGCTGGCGAAGGGATATTCTTGTTCCGCGAACTGCAGCTTGATACGTGAGATGTTCTTGGTCTGTAGTTGCAGCTTCTGATTGCCCAGTTCAGCGTGCACCACCGCCTCTTCCCAGTGCTTATGCAAACCCTCGATGCTGATCCAAGCAAGTTCGTGATAGCGTAGTGTATAGGTCGTCAGGTCAATCGTTTTGGGTACCGAGGGACGTCCTGCATCGAGTGCGATGTCGAGCTGCTTTTGAATGATCGGTTTGGATGTATCCAAAATCTTATGCGCGGTTTGCGGCCCAATCACATGCGGCAGCTTCATGCCTCGCAATTTGTAGGCCGCCTCCATCACATCGGCGGCCTGCTTCTGATTATCGATCTCACCGCTGTAGGCGACCGTTGGCACATTGCGTAGGTTGCTGGTCCAGTCGGGACAATCGTACCAGTGCAGCAGCTTGCGCTGATAATCGGTTGGCTTAAAGTCCTCTTTCTGGAAGACTCGCAGAAACTCCATCGTCTCGCTAAAGCCCGCTCCCGGATTGGCTGCTGCCCACAGTTGCGGGTAATGAACGGCAAGTTGCCAACAACCCGCGCCACCCATTGAGAACCCGCGAATCGCAATCCTTGCTTCATCGATCGGGTAGAGTTGCTGGATATTCTCAATCGCTTCTAGCACATCGATTTCACCTGCGAACTTAAACGCATTGCAATAGCGGCCATAAGGATGAAGAACGAGTGTATTGGGCGGTGAGAATTCACCTACCTGGTGCATGCGCTGATGCATGAACGCCACTTCACTCACCTTCTCGCCGCGGCCATGTAACCACACGTCCAGCCGCACGGGCTTGGACGGATCCGCTTTCCAACCGGCAGGTACCACCAGTCCATACGGCTGAATCGAACCATCGATGCGTGAACGATAGCCCCCGGAAAGCAGCGTCGGTTTATCGGGATTCTGCTGCACCGTGACTTCTAGCAACTGTGACTTACGTTTTCCTGCGGCCGCCGCCTGCACTCGCTGTTCAGCCAACGTTAGTAAGTCAGTTGCCTGTGTGAACTCCTTGTCGACATAAAACATCCCATGCTCAACGGTCATTTCGACCGCGCGTGGGATCACTTCAATTTGGGCTTTCGATAAATCGTCTACGCTGAGTTTCGACAGCGCCTCGCGAACGGCCTGCGATTTACGCAACAGCCCAGTCTTTACGTTCTCGGGTATCTCAATACCAATTGGCGGAATTGGGCGAACCTGAGCCGCGATGTTGTCGGCTGGCCCGTCCGCACGGAGGCTGGTTGTGGTGACGAGGGAAAGTGCGAATAGGAATGGCAACAAAAGTCTGTGGGTCATCGGTGAACTCGGCGCAGGAGGGAATGCTGGGGGAAAGTCAGGAGTTCTTGTGTACCAGATCGCTTCAACCCGATGATCGAGTGATGAATCGATCGCTGCTAGCAAATCCAGTAGCACCCTATCGTAGCATTTTGCGAGGTCAGCTGCGCAAACAAGTCGATCTGCGCAGAGTGCACAGGATAATCCCGGGAGGAAAACTCGCCAATCGCACAAGTTTTCTAGCTCCCGATGGACCGCCTTTCGGAACCTGCCGATTAACGGAAGTGTGATGCTGCGTCCTGAGGTTCATGCGAAGAGTTCATGCGAAAAGTGGAGTGGCTATGGAATCGTTGGATGATCGCCTTGAAAGCTATCTAACGCAATTGATGGACATTTGCAGTCGCTGGTCCACATGGATCACCCTGCAAGAACAAGCGGCGGTCACCGGCAACTACAAACGCTTGGAAGAACTAACTTCCGCAGCTAATGGCTTGTTGACCGAGATCCAGGGCTTGCACAGCGCTCGTCAAGCGATTCTCGCGGAAGCCAAAAATGCTGGACTGCCCAATGCAGATCTGTATTCGCTTGCCCAGGCCTTACCAAGCTGGTCGATAAGGTCGCGTCGCGAGCGGGTTCGAACGGCCAAGCGGCAGATGGATCATTTGAGACGTTTGCATCTCGCGATCTGGGTTCTGATCAGTCAGTGCGAGCGTTTTGCCAGCGAGTCCATCCAACTGCTCACCTACGGTCAGTTGGAAGCAAGTGTTTACTCTTCGATGGGTAACGCAGATACGGGTGGCGGCCACTTGCTGGACGCGCAGATCTAAGTTCCGGAAGTCTCACGTTTGCAATGTAACGCTCCACTGAAGCAGCTCGATCATGTCCTTGTTCTCAACTATCCAGACTTCCGCTAACGCGCTTCAGGTCAGCGAACTTGGGCTTCAGGTTGTCAGCAATAACGTAGCCAATGCGAACACGCCTGGTTACATTCGACAGGAACTCGTTCAAAGCACCGGCCCTGCCGTGTTGGTGGGCGGTGTATTGCTCGGTTATGGAGTGCGCGCCAACGGTGTTGTCCAGAAGTTTGACGACTTCACGGCTAGCCAGCTCCGCGATACGCTCAGCAATCTCGAAAGCAGCAAAACACTCGATGACTTGTACAGTCAGATTGAATCTGTGTTCGGGGAGCTATCTGATTCTGATTTAAGCTCTAAATTGGCTGACTTTTCGGGCAGTATCCAAGATGTGCTCAACCAGCCTGCTAACACGTCGCTACGTCGATTGGTGATTGAGCGCGGCAAATCATTGACGACCGATATTCGTGGAATCAATGCGAAGCTGGTTGGATTGCAAGACACGCTTAATCAAGGTGTCCGAGACTCTGCGACCGAGATCAATCGCTTGACCGAACGTGTTGCCAAGCTCAATACGCGGATTGTGGAAATCGAAGGTGGCGGTTCCATCAAGAGTGATGCCGTGGGCTTGAGAGATGAACGCGAGCAGATCCTCAATAGCCTAGCTCAAATCGTCGACATTCGTGCATCCGAACAGCAAAGTGGAGCGGTCACCCTTTTTGTTGGCGGCGAGTATCTTGTGTCTGACGGCTTGCAACGCAAAGTAACCGTGAATGTGGAGCAACGCGAGACAGAGTCGGTTCTCGAGATTCGCTTGGCGGATACCGATTCACCCTTGCAAGTTTCCAGTGGTCGCTTGAAAGGCTTCTACGAAGCGAGGGATAAGGCGGCTGGCACTGCTTTCAATGACATCAACCAATTCGCCCGTGATCTTATCTCGCAATTCAACCTTATCCACTCCCAAGGCCAGGGGCTAGCTGGTTTCAGCAGTGTGACGGGCACCAACACAGCGGATGACACGACCGCCGCGCTCGACCTCGCTGGCTTTCCAATCGAGATTAAGAATGGCGAATTTGAGGTGCAAGTCAGCGATTCGCTTTCTGGGCTAACCAAGACGCACATTATTCGAGTTCAATTGAACGGTGGAACCAACGACAGCTCATTGACGGACGTAACCTCAGCCCTCAATGCAATCTCGGGGATCAGTGCCAGTCTGACCACCGAAGGCAAACTGCGCATCGAGTCGGACTCGGACAAGCTTACGTTCTCCTTCCAGAACGATACGACGAACTTTTTGGCTGCGGCGGGGATCAATTCCTTCTTCGAAGGCGATTCGGCCGCGACGATCGCCGTGAACTCAGTCGTTGCCAACGACCCTCGCATGTTCGCTGCTAGCGCGACTGGAGTTGGTGGCGGAACCGATAATGCCCTTAAACTGGCTCAAGCATTCGACGAACCCCTTGCGCAGTTAAATGGCAGGTCAATCAAGCAGAGTTACGAAGACCTCGTCGTGCGAACGACCCAAGATATCAACGTGCAAGCCGGTGTGACCGATGGGCTACAGAACTACTACAAAGTGCTCGAAGGCAAATTGCTAGGTATCACCGGGGTCAACCTGGATGAAGAAGCGGTGAAGATGATCTTCTACCAACGCGCCTTTCAAGCCAGTAGTCGAGTAATTCAGGCGTCCAGTGAGATGTTAGATGCGCTGATGAATTTGTAATTGACCGAACAACTGTAATTGTCTGCAATCGTTTGCGACTTGGAAAATCATGACTGCGAGTTTTTATCCAGTTGGAAGTTCACGATCTTCGGCCGCGCTTTCAATTACGCGACTGCTCTATCAGATCAACACAGACCAAAACGCCATTACCGACCTGCAAACTCAACTGAGCACCGGTCGCCGTATTCAACGCCTAAGCCAAGACCCTGGCGCGGCGATTCGTTCGCTTGCTGCACAGCGACAACTCGATTTCAAAGCCCAAGTGGACACGAATCTTGATAGCGCCGATACGCTCCTGACTACGACGGAGTCTGTTCTGTCGCAAGCTCAGGCCATCGTGACCGACATCCGCGGATTGGCCGTTCAAGCGGGTAACAACACCTTATCGGTTGAGGAGCGGAGTGCCGCCAATGCACAGTTGCAAGCCGCTTACACACGCCTCACGGAACTCGGAAACTCAAAATTCCAAGACCAATACATTTTTGCTGGTAGCAACGTCACATCGTTGCCGTTTAGGTCCGTCAATGACGCGATGAGGTTTACGGGCAAGAACGATGAACTGCTGACCATTTCAGACTCAGCGGCTACGGTGGCATCAAACGTCACGGCTGAAGATACGTTTGGTGTTCGCAGTGATTTCGTCGTTGGAACCGTCGATCTGAATCCGCGTCTAACCCCTGCAACTCCGTTGACCTTGCTCAATCGAGGTGACGGCATCCGTGGCGGGGCGATTGCCATCAGCAACAACGTTGAGACTGTGGAACTAGATCTTTCAGGTGTACACAACTTAGGTGAAGTTGCGGAGGCCATCAACGCGAAACAATTGAGCGGTCGCACGCTCGCGGCCACCATCGGTGCTAGTGGTATCGAGATTGCCTATCAAGATGGACTGCCTGGATTCCTTAATGTCAGCGATATCGGCGGTGGTAACGCGGCCGGCGATCTCGGTATCGCCACCGCGGGTAATCTTACCACCTCTCCATTGATCGGCGATGACTTGGACCCTCAAGCCACCCTGCACACTTCGCTGTCACAACTGCTTGGCGGAGCAGGTATCGCGTCTGGTCAGTCGTTTACCATAAAGCAAGGCACCCGGAACTACACGATTTCAACCAACGGCGCGAATACCGTTGAGGATCTGTTGAATATAATCCGTCGTTCCGGTGCCAAAGTCGAAGCGAGCCTCGATCCCACAGGCCGACACTTGGCCATCCGCAGCACGGAAAGCGGAACCACTCTGACCATCGCGGAGAACGGAGGCGACCTTGCCACGCGGCTCGGGTTGCGAACCTTCGATCTCAATACACCCTTGAGTCGCCTGAATTTCGGTCAGGGTGTGTTTATCAGCGATACGGTTGATGACTTGCTAATCACTCGTAATGACGGAACTAACTTAAGCATCAACCTTGATGGCGCACTGACCGTGGGCGATGTTATCAGTCGGATCAACAACAATTCCGCCAACTTCAACGTAGCGACTCGAGTGGTTGCTTCACTGGCAACTAACGGCAACGGTCTCGTGCTCTCCACTCCAGTCGGTGCCCAACCGCTAGCCGTTGCCAACGTCGGAGGTAGTCAAGCTGCGTCAGGCCTAGGCCTGATTCCCCGTGGTGAAACCTCAGTCACCGGCAACACATCTGGTACCAACAGTGTTATCCAAGGCGCAGACATCAGTGGTGTGCAAGTCGAAGGCGTATTCAGTTCCATCATTCGCTTAAAGTCGGCCATTACGAACAATCGCCCTGAAGATTTGCCGTCGATCGTTGAGTCTATCGACGCCGACCTCGAGCGACTCTCAATGGCCCGCGGTGTTGTCGGCTCGCGGCAGCAGTCGATCGAGAGCATCAAGAGCATTTCCGCTGACCAGCAGATTGCGCTCAAGCAAATTGAATCTAATGAGCTAGACGCAGATCTTGCCAAAGTGATCTCGGATTTGACCGGCCGCCAAGCTGCCTTGGAAGCCTCCCTGCAGATGATGGGGCAAGTCACCAAGCTGACGCTCTTTAATTACATCTAGCAGCACGACGTGCTAGGGTGTAACGAACTCGGTGACAAGTGACAGTTCTTTCAGGTGGCGAATGACCGATAAGAATTTGTCCTCATTAAATGGCTTCCGGATGTAGTTGTTGACACCCAGGGCTTCACATTGCTGTTGATCTTCGCCATCATCGCTGCTGGTAAGGACGACAACGGGAATATTCTTCAAAACACGTTCCGCCCGGAGTTCCCGCAACAGCGCAACGCCATCGACATGCGGAAGAATCAAGTCGAGGAGGATTACGTCGGGCCTTGGCGCTCGAGCGAACACTCCCTGTCGGTTGAGAAATCCCATCGCTTCACCGCCGTCTCGAAACAAACTCAAGCGGTGATAAATACCACAGCGTTTTAAGGCTTCGATGGTAAGTCGGGCGTCGAGAAGGCTGTCTTCTACAAGCATGATCTCAAGCGCGCGGCCGGTACTTTCGGAGGCAACCATCTTCATATTGGGCTCGCTAGCGGCAAATCAGTGACCGAATCGTCCGACACCAAGTTCGTAATGAATCAAGTCCGACTCATGTTTCTCATGAGCATCCAATGCGTTGAGAAACTCTCTGCATAAGACGATGAGCGATGAGTAGTCCTGCAGGATTGTGCCGCGATATTGAGCCTCTTCGGCGCTCTCAGCAATCTCATGCAACTGCAAATAGAGTTCTCGATGCTGGCGTTTGGCTTCGTCAGCCTTTCGAGCCGATACAGACCCACTGCTGACTCCTTCAATGTAGCCATAAGTTTCTTCGAGTGAAAACTCCAAGGCGAGTGAGTCACGCAGTTCGCTCAATAATCGCACCAGCTTGGCAGCTTGCTCCGAGGGATCTGCGGTTTGATTCAACAGGCGTTTGAAGTCATGCACATTCTGCCAGAACTGAAGGTTCGAGTCCTTTACTTCTTGCAAAAATGCCGCGTTCACCATCGTTGTGGTTGCAGTAGAAGTGGTGATGCTCATACTCGACTTCCTCCTACATAAAGCTGGTTCGACAACAACTGCTGTGTCCCAATTGGAATTTGGATTAGCGAATCCTAAACCTAATCTAGACAAGCACGAGTGAAATTGGGTTAAGAGAGCTGCTCACCTCTGTTATCTTAACGAACTGAGCCTGTGTGCAACAACTGCCTGGGAGCTTTTGTGGAAACTATGTCACATATAGCTAGCGTTTGCGAGCATTGCGAAAACTAATGCTGCCGCTTAAGTCATGGTTGGTAAACGATTTGAGATGATATCGCGCACAAACACGAGAGCTATGCTGAATGTAAATGGCGAGTATTCGTCGCTCGCTGTGGAGGTGCTTTCGCGCGCATTGAATGATCCGAACCGAGCCGCTTTCTGCAAAATATCAAACGATGCCTCTGCAGGTCGGTGGTTTGGGTGGGGACAAATCGGAGGTTGGGTTTGTGATGCGTGCGAAGCGCTTGAGTCATTGAGTCTGCCGATCGGGACACATCTGGCAACGGTAGCAAGAAATTCGGTGGAGTGGTTTGTTCTTGACTTCGCCTGTCAAGCCCTCGGTTATGTTCACGTGGCTATTGATCACCGCTGGCCAGAGGTAATGGTTGGTACTTTGATCGAGCATAGTTGTTCTCAGGTAGTCTACATTCCGCAATCGCAACCATCGGTAGAGCTCCAGGCCAAGAACCGTGTGCACCAATTGGAATGGCGTTTCGATTTGGATTTGCCTCCCATCAGCAAGCCTGAGTTGCAAAAGTGGCTTCGAAGAGCAGCTTTGATCTCTGATGAATTGCCCGCTCAAATGCTGTTCACATCTGGTACCTCAGGCCAGCCGAAGGGAGTGCTGCTTTCGCATCGCAATTTGGTTTCCAATGCGTGGGCAAAGCTTGATGCAGCTCCTCAAGTGGAAGATGATCTGAGGTTGAACATTCTTCCTTTCTGTCATGCCTATGCACGGACCTGTGAGCTGTCGACTTGGGTGCTTAGCAATTCTCGCTTGGCTATCGCAACGGATTGGGACGATTTTCTTCGACAAGCCTCAGTGTTACGACCGACGTTGATTAATTTGGTGCCACACCTTGCGAACAAACTAGTGCACCAGACAAATACCAAGGAGCAGTTGCAGCCCCATGAGATAGCCGCGAGGCTAGGTGGTCAAGTCCGGTTGCTGCAAGTTGGAGGCGCTGCGATTTCGGATGACTTGTGGCATGCACTTGCAAATTCGGGGTTGCCACCGCTGCAAGGCTATGGACTTACCGAAGCCTCGCCGGTGGTATGTTCGAATCGAGCTGGCGAACAACGCCCGGGTAGGATAGGCCCACCTGTAATGGGCGTTGAGTTGCGTGTGGATGCGGTGGGGCAACTGTGGGTGCGCGGCGAAGGTGTGATGCTCGGATATCATCGCAACCCAACTGCGACTCAGACGCGAATCCAAGATGGATGGTTGGCAACCGGCGACTTGGTCGACCTAGATGAACTGGGACACTATCGCGTTACAGGCAGGCTCTCCGAGGTCATGGTGCTTAGTACTGGCCTGAAAGTTTCACCCGAGTCGATTGAAGGTCGGATGGAGGCAGTCGAAGGCATCGAAAGAGCGGTGCTGGTTGGCGAGAGCCGACCCTACTTGGTTGCGCTGATTTGGCCGGCTTGGAGAGATTTACCCAACCACCTTTTTGTGGACGGTACACGCGATCCAGCGTCACTAAATCTTGCAAGGTTCCACGCTCAACTGACGGATTGGGTTCGCGGTGTATTGTCGGATCTGCCCGCGTACGCGTTGCCACGCAAGTTCATCGTCGTCTGGAACGAAGTGGATTCCAACTTGTTTACTGCGAAAGGGAGCCTTCGCCGCCAAGCTGTGATCGTCCATTTTCAGGCACAGATTGATGAAGCTTACGCGGTAACTGCCAATATTAGCGATCTTTGATCGAAGTACCGTCGAATGGGAATATGCGTCGTGGTAGGCTATTGCTTTCACACAATTTAACTTTGGCAAACACATCCGAAACGATAGGTAGGCGTATGAGCAGTGCCACTTATGACCAGCCACTGACCTGTTCAGCTGGGCGAGCGTTAAAGTCGATTTTTAATGGTCCGAACTGGACTTCGAACCTGTTGTGGTTGACGATCGCAGCGCTCCTGCAGTCGTTCGTTGTTGGATCGATCTTTTTGTTCGGCTATGGGGCAAGCCTACTGCGAGCTCGAGCCGGTCTGCCTGACCGCAATAGTCCCGACATCGATTCGAGCCGGTTGGGTGACTACTTCATGCAAGGCCTGTGGCCGTTCTTGGTGTATTTGGTGGCATCGCTGGTCGCGTCGGTCATTTTGACCATCCCGCTCGCGTTTCTGTTTGTGATTTTGGCGGTGATTGGCGCTCAATTCGGTGAAGCCGGGGCAATTGTGTCAATCTTCTTTATCGTCCCATTAGTGTTTTTCATGACAATTTCAATGGTTATTCTGTTGGGCCCGATCACTATTCGGGCGATGATATGTCAAGATTTCCAGCGCGCGTTCGATATTGGATGGTGTATCAGCTTTGTTAAGCTGACGTACCGCGAGATGATTCTTTCCTCGATCGTCTTCTCAATTTTAGGCATTGGTGTCTATATTGTTGGTTTGGCCCTGCTCTGCGTCGGCATATTTCCGGCAATAGGTTTGTTGACTGGAGCCATGATGCATCTTTTGGCGCAGTGGTACGAATTGTTTCTAAGTCGCGGTGGTGAACCAGTTCAACCGCCCGCTGAGACGGTTGTGGATGCAAGCCTAGTGTGAATTGCATTCTGGAATGGCGGATTGGGGTTCATGGGGTATAATTCTGCCCGTGTAATTCCGCTTCCCCTGTTCGAGGATTTAAAATGATTTCAGCCGTAGAGTCTGTAAAACGAGTCAGACCTGCGGTGGGGTCAGTGCTGGGTTTTGATCTTCTGTTCGGTGTTGTTCCACTGCTATTGGTGTCACCTCTATTGGCAGTGGAGTTTCAGGCACTATGGCACCGAACGGCGTTCACCTTTTTTCCCATACCAATTTGCATTGTTGCTGGTTTTGCTGCTTGGCATTGGCGTTCTCCTAAGTCAGAGCAACCTCAGCGCTTGTTGTTGGCGAGAACCAGTTTTCTACTTGGCGTCGGCATCTTTGGCGTAGCGGTCTGGCGATTCTCGCCCTTTCTGGCGCACTGTAGTTTAATTTTTCTATTCTTGGGTTGGGCTATTGAACGATTGGGGGACGTTCCCTCTTCCCGTATCCTGGGTTGGGCGGCCCTGTTGGGAACATCCATGAGGTTGCCTGGGGATCTTCAAACTAGACTGCAGGATTGGCTGGTGCAGAAGAGCACTGCGGTGCTTGGGCTGATTCTTGATGGATTAAGTGTTCCGTATTTGAAACTTGCGAACACCTTCAGCATGCGAGGCTTAGAGTTCTCGATAAGTGAGTGCTGTACAAGCGTGTACAGCATCCATGTGCTTTTAAGCGGAGTCGTATTGTTGCTGCTGCTAACACATCGCAGCTTGCTGGTTGCCGTCGCTTCGCTGCTGACGGTTCCATTCTGGGCGATCGTCCAGATGGTGCTGGTGCTGCTGTCGATCGTCATGCTTAAGCACATGAGCGAGCGCGATGCATCCCAGGGACTCGACCGAGCCTTGGTTGAATTGAGCGTATTCATGGTCGTGGGCGGCTGTTGCTGGGCAACGACTTGGTTTTTTGCCAAGCTATTTCTACCCGTCCCAGCTGCCGATAGTGGATTCGAACCCGAGTTTCAGCTTTTGAATTCGATTGCGTGCTGGCCCCAGCCTGATCCTTTCGCCATCGATGCACCACCCATCAACCCTTCGGAACGTTGGCAGAAATTTTCCAGGGGATCAAGCGCGTGGATGCAAAAGATTTCGTGGGGAGGAGCGGTGTGCCTTGTTGCAGTAGGCGTCTTCTCGACGTATCGCCTGATGAGTGGTGGGTTTGCTATCCCGTCCGTCCCAGCATCCATTCGCGCGCAGCAGCTGGCACGTATCCAATGGAAAGAGCTTTTCCCTGAAGTGTTTGACCGCTTGAGACGCGTGGAAGTCACGCATGAAATTCAACGCAGTGACAATCGCGACCTCGGTGTGATTCAATGGAATTTCGTCTGGCAAGGGCAAGTCGTGCAGTTAAGCGTAACTCTTCCTTTCAGAGGGCGTCCACGATTGGCATCAAAGTATGAAGCGCTTGGGTGGCAAGTTCTTTCGGAACAACTCAGGCAATACTTGCCGCCAAAACAACAAGTGCCAGTATCGACAGCCGGGGCCGAGTCGCAGTCTACCTCAGTTACGCAAGAGCCATGGACTGAACTGAAAATTGCCAACGAACTTGGCGGTCAGGCGATCGCACTCATGAAGTACAGTCCCTTACGCGAACAGTCCTCTAGCGAACAGTCCTCTAGCGACAGGGCCCTCAGCGATCCGCAGCAGCCACCTTTGGAATACCGCGTTGTACTCTTTTGCGAATCCGGTGAACAACTAACTGTGCCTCAGATAGCAGAGCTCTACAGCATATTTTACAAAGCCAATGAACACTTGCGAACAAAGGTCGAACCGAGTTTACTCGATTTGCTGGGAGATGGGCGATGAGTGGCGAAGTTGAAGACACCGAAGATGCCATCATGGAGCGGTCACAAATTTGGGATATGCTGACCAATCCATTTAGAACCGCGCAAGGCATCATTGAGTACGGCTTGGCTTGGATTTATACGCGGCAATGGTGGGTGCTGCTCGGATTTCTACCTGCTTTGCTGATTGTATTGTCGCTTACTGGTTTGACACTCTACGGTTGGTCCACGGATCAACGCACACTCGTAAATCGCTATGCAATGTGGTGTGATGCGGAACTGAATGAGGGGAGTGCTCTGGCCAAAAGTGCTCTGGCCAAAACCGATAATCCACAAGCGGAAACTCTTATGCAAATTGAGGGAGTTTCGAAATTTGGTGAATTGCTCCTTGGCCGCCTGCTGCAATTGGGTAAGTCAGACACTCGCTCGCGCTATTTGGTGGCTCTGCAGATCGGCAATCGTGGGCGACGTGGACAAGCCCGTCAGTTGATGCGGCAGATCGCGCCTGAGCGAAACAGCGGCTTCGCTCCCGCACATGCGTGGCTGGCGATCGACCGAATCCTGCAAGGACCAATCGAAGATGAGGCTTCGAAAACCATCCTGCTGAACGACCTGGAAGTTGCGGCAACTTGGTCGGGCACCGGCACAAGACTGAGAGACACACTCGCTAGTTTGCTGGAAAGTACTGGGCGTCCAGGTGATGCGATCCGAGTACTTCAAGCTACCGCAGAAACGGAACCCGCGGCTTGGATTCGCGTTGTGGAAGTCGCGCTGAGGAGTGGCAGAAAGCAGCCCGCAGAAGATGCATCGAGAAAAGCCAAAGCTATTTTCGCGCAAAGAATTGCTGACCACAAGTCGACCGAGATGGACTACATCAACTTGGCACAATTGTGGGTGCTTGAACAGAATCCTGATGAAGCCATCAAGCATATACAGCTCGGTTTGCAACAGTTTCCTGAGAATCAAAATCTAAAACTGGTACTGTCAGAGTGCTTTCGAATCAAGTTCAGAACAACCTTTAAGGAGACCGAATCGGGATTTCAATGCAACATCGAGTATCTCGATGAAGCCTTGAAAGCGGATTCGACCAACCCCAGTGTCGGTGAAGAGGTTGCTAAGCTCATGGCGCGCGGAGGTGATGTTTCGCCTACGTTGCGAATCGCCATGGAACAACAATTGGCCGATGGTAAAGCCACCACCATGACTCATCTTATGTTGGCGACTCATTGGCTGAAGAAGAGCGATTTCGCAACAGCTATACCGCATCTTGAAGTTGCCAATCGAAAGTCACCCAATATGCCAGTAGTACTTAACAATCTAGCGTTATCGCTCATTCGATTGTCCCCCGACAATGCTCAAACAGCCAAAGATCTGATCGACCGGGCGGTCAAATTCAGCCGACCGCACGCTGAATTGTTCGATTCGCAAGGCGAGATACGGTTGGTGGCTGGCGATTACGTTGGAGCGGTAGAAAGCCTGGAGACCGCCGTGGGTTTAGACCCTTCCAGAATCAATACTCGCAGGCGATTAATCGAAGCCTACGAGAAAGCTGGCCTAAAGGACATGGTCGAGGTGCAAAAGCAGAAAATTCGTGAAATCGAAGCAGCCCAACAATTGTCTGAACCACAAAGTCAGGACTCAGCGACGCCTGCGCAACCTGAGCCTAACACCGCTCCCAAGGAGTCCACCACCAATCCGAGCGACGAAGGTGGATCCAACAGGTGATGCCTGCTTATAAGGGTTGGCTCAATCGATCAAGTGAGATCGATCTGTTGGGTGCCTTGCATGCCAAACCCTTCGGAGAGTGGCGCGACGGCTGACACAAGCGTACTCTCCTTCTCATCATTTGAAAGTAGATTGCCAGCGTTGGGCCATTCGATGTCAACGCGCGTCAGTAGCCGCTCTGCGAGTTGGAAAGTCTTGTGGCTTGGACGCCATAGTGCACCGACCAATCTCGCGAAGTTCAAGTTTGCCGCATCGGTAAAGACATAGGCTTGGCTAGCGATTGACGACGGGACCAATGTTGTGGTTTCCGACAATCCACACTTGTTAACAGAGTCAGCCACATATTGCAGTTGATCCTGAGGTACGACAATCAATCGGTGAACATCCCCACCGTACTGGGACAGCGTTGGCAAGAACTCTGGCAATTGGTTGTACACGATTCCACTAGTAGCCTCAGGATTTTGCGCAGCACCAACCATAGACTGTTCAAGCGAGATCCTGAAGTCGCGAGCAAATCGGTCGCAAAGATCGCGGGATAGCGTGAGTAGGTATTGTAGATTGATGGCTTCCGTATCGGCTGTAGGTGCGTTCCCGACACCGAGCGTGCTCTCAAATATCTGGATTGTTAAGCGATGAAAGGTCGATTCCAGCACAGCGACAACGCGGGCTGCCACCTGAGCCCATTCGCCGGCTAGCGAATCAAAACTTGGAAGTTCTTGCCCGTTTGCGAGCGATGCTTCGGCGATCATGGAGTTATTCCAACTCTGCAGGCGTTCGCCTAGATCCTGACCGCATTTTTGAAACTGTTGCAATAGGTTCATCGCCGCTAATGCTAAACGCTTCAAGTACGCGCGTGTTCTCGCCGCAACTTCGGCTGTCGTTCCCGGGAAATCGAATTGCGCTAAGTACTCTACCAACGCACTTCCGTTGACATTGGCGGTGTCCATGATGCGTTCGATCAAAATCAACTGCAGCTTTTCGAGCTGTTTCAAGTTGAGGATTCGGGTGTGTACCAAGCCATTCAGCCAAGTTTGCAGGGTCCGCAAGTCGAGTGCAAATTGAGCTTCAACTTCTTTGAGATCGTCACCTAGCCGCTGCACCCAAGTTCCCAGTAGAACCTCTTCGGTCAGAGTATCGTCGAACTGAAAACGCAGTTCAACGAGCACTCGTCCTAAAATGTCGTCGGTTGCATTTGCGGTCAGCGGCATTTCTCCACTACAGGTAGCACTGCAGCGGGCGGCAACGGCGGAATCTATACTCGCCATGGCTTTAGGGCCGAGGATAAAGGCTAATGCCTTGCGTAGTGATTCCGCACAACATAGCCGCGAAAGACTGGCTGCATTTACAGAGGTCGCATGCCGTAATTTGGCCGTTTGGATTGTACGCAGCCAGGACAACTTACTTGATGTGTCTTCAATGCGAGCTGAACTCAATGTGGAGCCAGCCATGGACTGACTGTCGAGCCAAATCGCCTCGGATATCGATTTTTCAACGGCCGCTTCGTCACTCGGGCTTGCGTAAACTCCTCCGTCAAAGAGATTCACCCAGTCAAATGGTTTCTGTGGATTGTCGATCGACTGTGCGTTAGCATAATGAAGAGGCGGGATCATGGACCTGCTGTCCATGCAATGGGCAAGTTCAGAACAGCAAGCAATAGAAGCCGATGCGGCCATTTCAGAGTGGTTCGCTGCCAAAGTGGTCGCTGCTGTCAGATTGCCGCACAAGCGGTAGTTGTGCCAATTCAATTGCCTTAGGGTATCGCGGATCAGGTAGCCGATCTCTATGAAAATCGCGCCACCCGTTCCTCCATGCGCCGACGAGATTACATAAATGCGAATCGGTTCGCTTGAGCGGTACTGATCATCGTTGGAGCGTTTGACCAGCTCAGCCAACTTGGTGTACAGCGTGCGCGAAAGTTGGTCATAATGATCGAGGAAGGCAAGCATCCCCAATGGACGCACTCCCTCGGTCTTTAGGGATCGAGGTATGTTGTACAGCCAGCGGCGAGAGATTGCACGAAACAACTGCGGATGCGCGGCGCGGTATTCCTGCGGTCGAAAAAGTTGCATCTGCACCGCAGTGGCAGAGGGCAAGCCATCGCTACTTTCACTGCAGCTGGAGACCATGTCCAGGGACTCCGAGTCACTATCGATGGCCAGCCATTCGTATTCGCTCACATCACGAACGGAATCCTCGTCATTTTTCATTGTCGTGTAAAGCTCGCGCAGAGCTTTGCAGCCTAGGCCACCAAGTCCGATGAACATACTCCGGGGTGGAACCCAGCTATTTACAGCACCTTCAACTTCCAATGGTGGAAGAATTCTTTGCCGACCACCAAGTGATGTCGACGTCGACGGGGCTGGCAAAGAGGTGGACTGTACCTTGGTGACCTTCTCGGTCTCTTCGGAGTTGGGCATCATCGCCACAACGGCCCGCACGCGTGCAAGCTGGTCGATCAGTTGTCGACAGCTCGAAAATCGATTTAAAGGGTTCTTCGCCAGTGCTCGCGCAATGATTGGACGGTCGGCAGGCGGAAGAGAGTCTAGATTGGGAGCTTGGTTGAGATGCTGCCGTGCCAGCTCTGCAGTAGTTCGGCCGTTAAAGGGCATCTGTCCTGTAAGCAGCTCTTGATAGACGATCGCCAACGAATATTGATCGCTGCGACGGTCAGGGCGCCCATCAAAGATTTCTGGAGCTGCATAAGTTGGGGTCAGACCGCCAACCAGCGATTGGTTCTGCTCTTGTAAATCCTTGACCAGTCCAAAGTCAGCAACTTTGATCCGGTCAGCCACAATCAGCAAGTTGCCAGGCTTGATGTCGAGATGCTGGAGTTCATGCTTCTGCGACAAGAAGTCGAGTGCATCAGCGGCGTCGCGCAATAAGTCAATCAACAGATCGCGAGGAATACCTGGTAGGCCTTTGCCTCGATACTGCATAAATCGCTCAACGAGGCTGCATTCGGCTAGCTCTGTAACGATGACAATCTGGTGATTGACAACCTCAATCCTTTCCAGCGAAAGCAGGAACGGATGATGTACTTGGCGAATGCGTTGCAGGCTACGCAGCTCGCTGCTAGCGCGTTCTTGATCTACGGTCCCATAGACCAGCTTGATCGCTTTCTGCAGTCCTCCCGGGGCGTCAGCTAACCAGACCTCCCCGAATCCACCAGCGCCCAAACGACGACGAAGTGTGTAACCAGGAATCGGTTCGAGACCAGCTGATATTGGACCACTAAGTTGCGTCATATCTTGGGGCTATACAAAAATTTAACTACTCAAGTTCAAGCGAGCCCCTTGGATGCCAGCCAATGGATGCTAGCCGCTTGAATTGCGGGTTACAGTTTCCTATACGGTGGCCGTAACCAATTGCTGGGTTACGTTGAGCACACTGTTGGATTCACGTACAGCAGAGTTCAGTTGTGTTGCCAAAATTGGTCCCTGCTCTGTCGGTGCTGCCGGTATACGATTCTCTGGTTGAATTGCACTCTTGGACGCAAGGTCAACGCAACCAAAGTAGTTTCTGCAAGCATGCAAAAGGTAATCGAATCGAAGATCCAGTGGCTCGCCCCGATAAGCGCAGTAGGCACGTACCTGTGACAGCAGATCGCGAGGGTAGCAGCGACGTAGCGGTCGCTTGACCGTATTTTGGAGATGATCGACCAATTGTTTGGCGACTTCAACTCGCCATGGAAAACCAAATGATTCGCAACTTCGGCGGAATAACTCTACAAACTCCGCTGGACAAGGATCACAGATTTCAATCTTGAATGGAACTCGCCGCAAAAAGGCCTCGTCTACCAACTCCGCTGGTTGTAGGTTCGTTGAGAACAGGATGATCTGCTCAAACGGGACCGATATTTTCTTCCCAGTTGGAAGTGTCAAGTAATCCTGACGACTTTCGAGCGGAACTATCCAACGGTTCAGCAAGTCCGCAGGAGTTACGCGCTGGCGACCGAAGTCGTCGATTAGCAGGCTGCCACAATTGCTCTTCATCTGAATAGGGGCTTCGCAAGTATTACTGCGAGGGTCGTGGCGAATCTCTAGGTTGTCCAAAGTCAGTTCGCCGCCTACGACGACCGTTGGCCGCTGTACGCGGACCCAACGCTTGTCGTGATCCTGCAAGTTGGTTGGCGAGTGCGTGCGTTCCGATGATTGTTCGGCAACGTGAAATGCAGGGTCGTACAACTTGATGATTACACCGTCATCGATGATCGCGTGCGGGATCCATATACTCTCCCCTCGCAGTTTCGTTAAGCACTTCGCAAGTGTGGTCTTACCATTACCCGGAGGGCCGTACAAAAAGATCCCCGCGTTGCTATTGATGGCTGGTCCTAGGAAGTCCAACCACTGACGCTCAAAGGTAATCGCCGCCAGCGCTTGCAGTAACTGGTCCCGACCAATAGGTGAAAACTGATTGGCTTGTGCCTCGACGGACAAGAGATATTCCGAGAGTGGGACTGGAGCTGGGCCGAGATAGCTACAGTTGCGCTGAGATGCGACGGCTCGCTTCTGACCATTTTCCGTCAAGCTGTAATAAAAGTCATTCAAGGGTGCGGAACGAGCGTGAGCAATGTACTGCTTAGTACGCAGGCCAGCCAGTTGAAGGTCCACAATCCCAAAGGGTAAGCCGATGCGTTCGGCAATTTTGCGACCGCTTAAAGTCCCCACGCTCAGCAGCAACTGGCAGATTAGGGTCTCTACAAACGTTTCGCCCAGTCCAGCATCTTCCAACGAAGTTGGTTCTGAGGGCCAGAAGCAATCGTCGTGCATGACGGAAGGGAGTGAGCGGCCGATTCCAAGATCGTTTGTGTCTTTGCTACTGGCAACTGTGAGTCGTTCGGACATGTTCGGATCTGCGTTATGTGGGCTTGGACCTAAGGGCTGCAAATTCGCTCGGGCAAAATCTTCTGATTGAAGAGCTTGAGCAGCCTGAAAACTTTCCACATAAGCGTAAGACACATATTGCTACCAGCTCGGAAGTTAAACGGGGTTCAAGTCTTATTCCTCGAGCATGGAGGTAGAATCTAACGATTGAAGGAGTTGCAACGGCCCAATCGCTAGCAGCAAGTTTTATAGCGTTCGGCAAACACTCAAAAGAATCAGGATCACCCAAGCGTCGCATTCGCTACATTCGGTTTCTTTAGCCCCTTTTTTTACAAATTCATCGTGCTTAGGTCGCATTGCTCGATATTGCAATCTACGTTTTGTGAGCGTTTTTGTAAGTACCGTCCGCCCAGACGGGAATGAGTATTTCGTGCCCAGAAGCAACAGAGCCATGGAATCAGTATCAGTACAAGTCGATGGAGCCAAGCGGTCAGTTTCCGCGTCGGAAGCAGTCGAGTCGGTTTGGATGCTCCTGCGAAGCGCAACTGAAGCCAATGACCAACAGTCGATTACTGTTCAGTCGGCTCCATTTAGCGTTGGTAGACGGCCTGGTAGCTCGATGCAGTTGAATCATCGGACAGTTTCTGGGCACCACGCCGATCTGGAAATCGAACAAGGTCAATTATGGGTCATTGATCGTCTGAGTACCAATGGGACGTATGTCAATGGCCGACGTATCAGCGAGCCTACGCCACTTCGTGAAGAAGACTTACTTCAGTTTGCTGACGTCGCCTTTAGAGTTAAGCGAGCTGGTCATGTTACAAGTTGCCATACCGTACAAGAAGATGTCTGCGATCAAGCTTTAGCTCTCGTGCAGTTTGATCGGCTGATGGAAAATCGCTTGGTAACTCCCTTCTTCCAACCGATCATTGACCTGACGAATGGACGCTACATTGGATACGAAGTGCTTGCTCGCAGCCGATTGTTTGGCCTCGAGTCCTGCGCTGCCATGTTCAATGCTGCAGCACGCCTGAATATGGAGGTGGAGCTAAGCCGCATGTTACGCTGGGAAGGTGTTCGCGAAGGGCTCGCGTTGCCTCAAGGTTCCGTTCTGTTCGTAAACACACATCCGCTTGAAATTCGTCGCGAAGGCTTGGTCGATTCGATGGCCAGTGCGCGACAGCTAAGCCAAGAAGTGCCGATTATTCTGGAAATACATGAAGCAGCGGTAACTGACCCAAGCGAAATGCGTGAACTCCGTGCACAATTGCGTGAGCTGAATATCGGTGTCGCTTACGATGACTTCGGGGCCGGTCAAACTCGGCTCAGCGAACTCGTCGAGGCTCCACCTGATTTTCTGAAATTCGATATCTCGTTGATTCGCGATATCGATAAGGCTACTCCCGAACGTCAACGCATGCTGGCTTCACTGGTTAGCTTGGTGAAAGACTTAGGCATTCGGCCATTGGCTGAAGGCGTTGAGACACCAGGCGAAGCAGACGCCTGTCGATCCATGGGCTTCACATCAGCCCAAGGCTATCACTTTGGACGTCCTGCACCTGTCCATCAGTACGATTGATTGCACCTCAGCGGCTGTGGAAGACGATTGCTCTCGTTGGGGCTAAGCTCACTGACCCGAAGCGTTAGTTTGACGTTGCGTCTTTTAGGTAGTGGAAGCAGTCTAGGCTTTCGAGAGCCACCACAATACTCTCGAAATGCTTGAGGGCTTGTTGATTATTGCGTAATGGGCAGCCGTGAGCCGACTGCGCTAGCGGCCTGTTTTCTTAGTGAGCCGTCGGCGCTAGCCGCGGGTGACCGAAGGAGCAGTTGCTCACCACCTATAAACCTGCCAATGCAGAATGACCACCAGTTCAACTTGCATTGGCACGAGCCAAAGCCATGCACGCACCGAGCTTCGAGACCCGCGGCTAGTTTGCTATTGTCTTATGTGTGGGGGCGCAAAAAAAAGAGGATGCCTCGAAACTGGTGTTTTCCTTTCGGAACCAGGACGTTGGAGGTCATCCCCATGGTTAGTAGAAGAGCATACAGTCGGGTTAAAG
>JANRMD010000515.1:0-4301 GCA_033761895.1 Pirellulaceae bacterium
AACTTCATCCTCGAATGCCGATGTGATGCTGCACGTCCTTTTCGCATTAGCCAGTGTGATTCTTTTAGGTGCCATACTCGGATGGCTATGTAGGTACATTGGCCAGCCTCCCGTGATTGGAGAAGTTCTTGCGGGGCTCTCGCTTGGACCTTCGTTGCTTGGAGCAATCAGCCCAGATGCGATGCAACTGCTAATACCATCTGCGATTCTCGATCCTAAAGACTCCGTCGCGACGTCGCTGAAGGTGATGGCGCAACTGGGCGTGCTCCTCTATATGTTTCTCGTTGGACTTGAACTCAATGCGGCCAAGCTCAAACACAAAGCGCACGCGGCAGTAGCGATTTCCCACGCAAGTATTGTGGTTCCATTTGCGTTGGGGACGATACTTGCACTCTGGCTCTATCCAATGCTGTCCGACCGAGAAGTCCCATTCGTTTCGTTTTCGTTGTTCCTGGGAGTAGCGATGTCGGTTACCGCCTTCCCAGTTCTCGCGAGGATACTCACCGATCGCAATTTACAGAACACGCCAGTAGGAACTGTTGCACTTAGTTGTGCGGCTGCCGACGATGTGACCGCATGGTGTTTACTTTCATTGGTAGTGGGAGTTGCAAAAGCGGAAGTCGGTAACGCGATCTTTGTCATTGGTGGCGCTCTTGCGTTCATTTTGTTTATGTTTTTCATTGCAAAGCCACTCTTGAATCGATACATCATTTCTTGGGATCGAAATCACGATGGATTGCCAACACACGCCATTGCCAGTGTTTATGTGATGATTCTGGGTGCGGCTGCAATGACAGAGTGGATTGGTATACACGCGATCTTCGGCGCGTTTTTGCTCGGAGTTGTAATATCTTCCGAAAGCTCCATCGCCAAGAGTTTTCAGTCGAAGTTGAAGGAACCGGTGACTGTTCTCTTGCTCCCCGCGTTTTTTGCATACACGGGGATGCGGACGGAGATAGGTCTTCTTAATGACTGGAGTCAATGGCTTGTATGTATGGTGATCATCCTTGTAGCGACGGCCGGTAAGTTCGGTGGGACTTTCCTCGCGGCTCGCTATGCCGGCGAATCCTGGCGAGAAGCTGGCATCCTAGGCATGCTAATGAACACCCGCGGCCTCATGGAATTGATCGTACTCAATATCGGACTCGACCTTGGCGTCATTAGTCCAACACTCTTCGCGATGATGGTCATTATGGCATTGGTCACCACCATGACCACTGCACCTGCGTTGCAGTTTCTGATTCCCACGGATAACTCCACAGCGGAAAGGCCAGTGAAAGGATGACGGACACAGCTGGCATGGATCTAACGGCATTCACGTTGCTAAGCCGATTACGTACTCAAAGTCACGGGCTGCGTTGCGAACGCAAAAAGGCTGCTTGCTAAGATGTCCGCGAATTCATCGACGCGATGCGGTTGGCCAGCAATTGAAGCGTCTTAGTTGTAGCTTCTTGGTTGTAAACTGTAGTGAGCCCGCCAGAATTCAACCAAGCGAAAACCGGCTACAATTGGGACAATTGTGCGACAATCAAAGGAATGATTATGTAAAATCGATTCCCAACAGTGTTTTTTTGAATCGAGGCTTTGATTCAAATCGCGTGCGTTCGGTTAAGTTGCGTTCTCAACCTTTAGAGTCGGCCAATGTATCGCTTGCTTTGTCCGTGCGGACTGGAAATGGAGATTCGAGGTTCGCAGGCCGGATGCCGGGTGACGTGCGCCTGCGGCAAGGAAAGCCAAGTGCCTCCGTTGCGTGAGTTGAAGGTTCACCACGATCGAAACGAGGCAACTCCTACAATTGAAGTGGTAGAAAAAGAACAAGCTACGACTTTATCGCAGCCGCAAGTCCAGTTCATCCCCTGCTGCGGAAAGGTGGGCGGAGATGGCGATGTCTCGCACCTCGCCCTGAATCACTATGTGGAGTTGGTGCATTGGCAGATTAGCGAAACGATCCGATCCATCGAGCTTCCTACATTCGCAGAGTTCGTGCTTTCCATCGCTTTAGCTCCAGGTGATCGGAAGCGGATTGAGTTCGACTTTTATCCCAAAGATGCGAACATCGACCAGCTGGAACTTTTGCGAAACCAACTCAATGAACTGAGAATGCCGCTGATAAATGAAGCGCCAATTGCATTTGGGCTCTATGTCAGCATGCAACCGGTGGACAATTCACAGCGATTACTGTCGCTGTTCCCTAGCCTTACAGGTTCCATAAAGTCGCTCGGTATGGAAGCGGCGATCTGCCAAGCATTCGATTTGCCAACAGGCCCGAAAAAGGATAAGCGGTCGAAAACTCTGCGACCGCATCAAGCGACATGGTGGCAAAGGCTCTTCACAGGCTGGAAGTCGAAGTCGTCAATCGCTGTCGCGGAACAGTCCGCGCGGCAAGAATTTTTGGAACAAGAGCGATGGTTGAAGCAATGCGAACAGATGGCTGCGGATTTTTCTTGGATCGACCTGAAGCGAGCCCTCGTCGATATGCCCGACGATCTTCGGTTCCGCGTAGCTTTTGCGGAAAAGCACTGCCAACAGGGAGCGTGGGAAGTAGCGATTCAGTGGTATGACGGGCTAGTGCGCCAGTTGCCACATCTCATTCCGCTGATTGGGCGTCGAGCCGCATTGCATCGACAAGTCGGCAATTCCCACGCGGCTTTACTAGGCTATTCCGAAGCGATCGAGAAAGCGCCGCATGAAGCCTCGTACCGAATTGAACGATCGTTCCTCTACGCGGAGTTGCAAGCGTGGGCCCAAGCGTTGGCAGATATAGAAGAGGCGATACGCTTGACGCCGCGTGATCCTGGACTTTTCTTTCAACGTGCTCAACTTCACCTCCAGCAGAGCAAGCCCAGCGAAGCCGTGGATGATTTTCGTGAAGCAATTCGGTTCGATCCGAACTTTGGCCAAGCCCATTTTCACTTGGGATGGCTCTACTCTTGCCTCAACCCCGATAAAGGCCTGGCGGCGATTGAACACTTAACACGCGCGATTGCTTTGACACACAACCACCCGGGTATTCGACTCAGTCGCGGTGTCGCCTATTTGGCGCAAAACAAGTTTGCTCTGGCAATGGAGGATTGCCACCACGTGCTCGCCATCGAACCTAACCATGCTCAGGCACACGGAGTCCTGGGTAGAATCTTGCAGTGCGAGGGGCAATTCGAAGAAGCGATCGAGGCCTGCACGCGCGCGATTGAACTGGGAGATGAACAGGCGCAAGTCTACCTGGCTCGAGCGATTAGTTACGCGAACACCAACCAGCCTACTTTGGCGGTGTCCGATTGCGACGCGGTGCTAGCGCTCGAACCCAACAACGCTTTGGCGATCCAGCTTCACGGTCGTCTAATGCTTCAGAGCGGCGATTTGGATGCGGCGATGGACGCTTTCTACCGCGCTCGTGAGCTGGCACCGGATTGGGCAGAACCTCGCGAACAGCTATCTCTAGTCCACCTCTTGAAAGAGGACCCACGAGCGTCTGTCGATGAGCAGAGCCAGTTGATTGAGCGGCAACCGAAGGACGCATCACACTATGTCAATCGCGCTTTTGCCTTGACGCAGTTGCAAGAGTTTGTCGAAGCCGCCAACGACTATGATCATGCGATTGAGCTCGAACCCGACAACGAACGACTCTACTTTCTTCGTGGCGTGTTCCGCATGAATTGCCAATTGCATGAACTCGCACTAGCCGACTTTGAACGCGTATTGGCTATCACGGGGGGCGACGATGCCGCTCGCGAACATCGAGCGGGCCTGCTGTTGCGGTTGAACCGATATCAGGAGGCGATCGAAGACTACGCCCAGTTGATCGCGAAATACCCTGAAAATCCACTCGCCTATTCGGGACGAGCCTTTGCGTACGCGGCATTGGGAAATAACGACCGAGCCCAAGAAGATACCAATCGAGCTGCTGAAATGTCCCCTGAGCTAGCCGATGGGATCCATCAGCGCACCCAAGTCGCAAGTGTTTACCGACTTGTGCATGCACAAGACTACGATTCAGCGTTGGAAGCTGCTAATCAAATGGTAACCGATTGCCCTGACGAATCACTCGGCTACCGGCTTCGCGCTTTCGTTTATTGGGAGCGAGAAGAATTCGTCGAGGCATGTGAAGACTACAATCGTGTGATTGACCTAGATGGCCCTACCTCGGATTGCCGCAGCTCCCGAGGGCAGGTGCTGGCGGAGTTAGGGGACTGGGACCGTGCATTGATTGATTTAAATCAAGCCGTCGATATGGCCCGCCGAGCCTGTCAAACCATTGTGCTTGCATACGCTCTGAACGGCCGTTCGCTAACGTTGGCTGGCCT
>JANRMD010000516.1:0-10123 GCA_033761895.1 Pirellulaceae bacterium
GCGTACAAAGTACAGTGACTTTTGGAACTCACCTGGATTTTCTTGCGGAGGGTCATCCGGTTCCGGAGCGCGGGCGCCCTCGCCCGCTTGCGGCAAAGCGGCGGTATAGAACTTACGATTCGCGACACTAGCGCGATATCAAAAACTTCGTCGGGGCAATCTTTGAGCAGCCAGCTTCTGGCGAAGTTGGTCTGGAATTTTACTTGCTAGTATTCCGCCATCGCATATGCGACAATTCAGTGAATAGCCCCTAGCCTTTCAACACAATTCATTGAGATTAAGCAACATCTGTAGGCATTGGAAGCATCAATTTCTCGCGGTTTTGGAGCAAAGGTACAGCGTAATCTAGAATTTGAATTGAGCTGAAGCATCTACTCATCTTGCGTTTAACTCAGGAGATTGCCCCACTATGTCCGACAACAGAATTGTGAAGGTGTTCGTCGATTCCGCTGAACAAGAAAACCTATCTGAAACCTATGGGCAGATTGAACGCTACGAGAGCTTCATTATCCTGTCCGCGACGCCAGCGGCGAAGAAGAAACTCGAAAAGAGCTATGTACTAGAAGATATCACCGATGACTACACCATTCGCATTAATGGTACAGAGCTACTAGCGGCTAATGCTTCACTGAAATCAGCGGTGAAGAAACGAGGCAAGACGGATGTGGTTGCTGCACCTTCGGAAGGCTTTCATCACTTTGTAGTACAGTTTATCGGTCCGATCAAAGAAGAATGGCTTGCACAGGTAACGAAGGCTGGTTGCAAACTGCGCGAGCCTTTGAATGGTTTTGTGTACATTGTGCGAGCCAAGCAGGCGGCGGCTGCGAAGATCGCAGCGTTACCCTGCGTACGATGGGTTGGTCACTTTAGTCATACAGACCGAATTGCTGAATCCGTGAAGCAGTCTGTAGCGCGGGGAGGTATTGCAAGCGGCGAGGAGAATAGTGGAAGCACGACACTGCTGCCGCGCCGTAAAGCGTTGGAGGATGTATTGTCGGTAACGTTCTTTGGGAAAGCAGAAGCTAAGGCTGCTACCAAGTTAGCTGCCGATCTTGGGGCGGTACTGCTGGCCAGCGATGTGAACGCAGCACTGTTGACTGTTCAATTGAAAGGGACGAAGAAGCAAAAAGCTTCGCAGCTAAATGCCCTTTCCGCAATTCATGGAGTTCGAAGAATCCGTGAAAAGACTTTGCGAAGGCCCAGTAATAATGTATCCGCTGGAATTATGGGAACGACGGCTAGTCTTGGAAACCCGGGCCTGGGACTGTCGGGTGAAGGTGAGATCATCGGTGTCTGCGATACCGGACTGGATACAGGGGATGCGGCAACAATCCAAGAGGATTTTCAGGGACGGATTCAAGCAATCAAGAGCTATCCAATCGGCGCGGAGTTGGACTCATTCATTAATAACCCACGAGCCAACGACGGGGCAGCGGATCTTGACTCCGGCCACGGCACACACGTAGCTGGATCCGTGCTGGGCGATGGTACGGTAGCCAGCACCCTGCCTGGCGCACCAGCCATCCGTGGGCTCTCACATAAAGCGAAGATCGTTTTCCAAGCTGTTGAGCAGGAGACTAAGTGGAAGTCCAATGCGGACGCGCGTAGATTTGGACGGTTTGGACTCTGGGGTATCCCTGATGATTTGACCTCCCTGTTTCAATTCGCCTACGATAACGGAGCGAGAATTCATTCCAACTCTTGGGGCGGCGGTGATCCGGGAGCCTACGACAATCAATGTCGATTGGTCGATCAGTTCATGTGGGATCATAAAGATTTTTGTATTCTGTTTGCTGCAGGCAATGATGGCTCCGATAGCGATGGCGACGGAAAGATCAATCCTGGCAGTGTCACTTCACCGGGCACTGCGAAGAATTGCATTACCGTTGGTGCATGTGAAAGTAATCGGCCAAGTTTCAATAACCAAACATATGGCGGTTGGTGGTCGCAGGACTTTCCAGCCGCTCCGATTCATAGCGACCCGATGGCAAATAATCCGGATCAAGTCGTAGCCTTCAGCAGTCGCGGACCAACGCTGGACAATCGCATCAAGCCCGATGTTGTAGCGCCAGGTACGTTTATTCTATCGACACGCTCAACTCAACTTGCGCCCAACAATTTTGCTTGGGGCGCATTCCCAGATTCCAAGAAGTATTTCCATATGGGCGGAACCAGTATGGCAACCCCATTGGTGGCTGGCGCTGTAGGACTGATACGCGAGTTCCTTCGGAAGAAGAAGGGGATCGCCAATCCAAGTGCAGCCTTGCTGAAGGCGTCATTGATCGCAAGTGTAACCCGACTTAGTGGGCAGGCACCTTCGGGAAGTGTCTGCGACAACAACCAGGGTTTTGGGCGTGTTCACTTGGACGCCGTTCTGTCACCGACCGCGCCACAAAAGGCAAAGTTCTTTGAGATTTCGCCAGGGCTTGCAACGGGCGCATCGTGGACTCAAACCGTAAAGGTCGTGGCTGCTGGAGCTGCAATACGGATCGTGTTGACCTACACCGACTTCCCCGGCAGCAATTTAGTTAACAACCTGAACTTGATTGTGACTTCGCCAACTGGAAAGAAGTTTGTTGGAAATCAACGCATCGGCGGCCCTCGTGTATTGGATTCCAAGAACAATGGGGAGATGGTTCAACTGAATTCGGCGGAAATTGGTAACTGGACAGTGCAGGTCGTCGGATCAAGCATTCCCAAAGGACCTCAGGATTTTGCCGTGGTGATACTTGGCAATGTCAGTTAGGTCGGCATCATTTCTACGGTGATTCCGACGGCAGTGGCGATGCCTTAACGGCGGTCGATCGGCTATAATCGGGCTGCGGAAACTGGATTACACCCGCCCGATTTCGGTCAGGTTAGTGCGGTTCACCTCAGATGGTACTATTCCTCTCTATTCTTGATTCCAGCACAAGGTACTTTTCTATGTCAGCTCAACAAAAATCACGACGCAGTTTTCTCCAAGCAGTCGCCGTTACAGGGACGGCCGCAGTGATGGTTCCGTCCATGAATCGCGCGTTCGGATACCAATCAGCCAATGAACGGCCGATTTTTGCGACCATTGGTCTGCGCAACCAGGGTTGGGAGATTACCAACAAGTCCTTCAAATTCGCTGATTTTGCAGCCCTTGCCGATGTGGATGCCAATGTGCTGGGCGCTAATTTGGAAAAAGCCGAAAAGGCTCAGAAGAAAAAGCCGGACGGTTACAAAGACTACCGCAAGATTCTTGACCGGAAAGACATCGATGCGGTAATGATCGCTACGCCCGATCACTGGCACACGAAGATTGCGGTTGAAGCCATGTATGCGGGCAAAGAT
Source organism: Pirellulaceae bacterium (assembly GCA_033761895.1). Lineage (GTDB taxonomy): Bacteria > Planctomycetota > Planctomycetia > Pirellulales > Pirellulaceae > Aureliella. Next base: position 3,319 of record JANRMD010000516.1, read on the forward strand.
GTGTACTGCGAAAAACCGCTGACACTGACCATCGCAGAAGGCAAGTTGATTGAGAAAGTTGTCAAAGAGACTGGGCGAGTATTCCAAGTTGGTACGATGCAGCGGACCGAATCGGAGCAGCGATTTCTGCAAGCGGTTGCACTTGTGAAGGCGGGCCGTATTGGAACGGTGCAACGCGTGACATGTGGCATCAACGGGATGGATGCTTCACCTTCGATCCCAGTTGCTCCGGTGCCCGAGGGGCTGGATTGGGATTTCTGGTTGGGCCCAGCTCCCAAGGTTGAGTACCGTGCGTTGCCTGAAATGCGAGTGGGCTATGGAGGTGGCGTTCCCTTGCACAGCAATTGCCACTACGCGTTCCGCAATTGGCATGAATACTCCGGCGGCAAGCTGACGGACTGGGGTGCTCATCACGTTGATATTGCAGTTTGGGCGTTGGGAGCGGGTGAAACTGGCCCGAGCAAAGTGACGCCGGTCGAATTCAAATTGCCCGTTGAGTACAAAGACGGCCACCCGCTGGTGCAAGATCAATACAATGCTGCCACGAGCTTTAAGATCAAAGTCGACATGCCGAACAATGTCGAGATGATCATCGAAAGCGAAGGAGAAAACGGCATCATGTTTGAGGGCACCAAGGGGCGTTTCTTCGTGAACCGAGGAAAGATTACTGGTAAGCCGGTTGAAGACTTGAAGGAGAACCCACTGCCCGAAGACGCGATTGAAAAAGTGTATGGTGGCAAGGTAAGCGAGAACCATACCGCGAACTTCATCGAAGGCATTAAAGCCCGCAAGCAGCCTATTTCCGACGTTTGGACGCACAACCGCATGCTCGAGATTTGCCATCTCTCGAACATTGCAATGCGGCTGAATCGCGAGATCAAGTGGGATCCGACCAAGCGCGAGATCATCGGCGACGCTCAAGCCAACACTTTCCTCTCCCGCGAAAACCGCAAGGGCTTCGAGATCAATATGTCTTGATTCGGGCGCAAATAATTTGCGATAAACCGCGACTGGCCATATGGCGAGTCGCGGCTTTCGTTTAGATTGTGCATCTCGCCAGAGCGTGGCGAGCAACAACAGTCGGGCCTGTAGCTCAGTCGGTTAGAGCAGGGGACTCATAATCCCTTGGTCGGGGGTTCGAGTCCCTCCAGGCCTATTTGATCTGCCCTTGATTCATTGGCAGAATCTCCGAAATCAATGATTTCCTCCATTGATCTTGAGGTAGCGGAAGCCGTCAAGGCTTTCGAAGGGCTGTTGGTTGTGTGAGCCGTTGGCGCTAGCCGCGGGTCTCGAAGTTTGGTGCGTGCATGGACTTGACTCGTACCATTGAGAGTTGAACTGGTGGTTATTCTGCTTGGCAGTTTTATAGGCGATGAAAGATTGCTCCTTCGGTCACCCGCGGCTAGCGCCGTCGGCTCACTTCCCGTGGCGCAATAACCGACAAGCCCTTCATGTATTCCGCCGCGAGGACCCCGAAATACCGGTTCGTTTGCTGAAGATGTTTTTTGGTGAGCTCGGCTTATGTGGAAAGCACTCAATCACCCCCTTTTCGGAACACAAAAGCCAACGCTGGTTGCGCAATGGCGCGAGCCCTACTTGTGTCGCTTGCGGTTGCACCGAGATTATTTGATGCGGCTGGGGATTGCGTTCGCAATCGCAGTGACGTTGGCGAGTATCTTTTTTATTGCGGGCTTTGCGGAGACCAAAGATGTTGCGTCTGGATTGATCGCGGCTGGGTTTGGTTTTTTCTTTATGGGGGCCATCGCTGGGATGGCGACGCTGTTTAGCCCCGAAGCGGCTTGGGGCAGCAAAGTGGAAGTGTTTGAAAACGGCATGCGTCGCTCACGGGGCACCTTCTCCTTTTATGGTCCCATTAGCACAAAAGAAGTTTGGGATTTAGCCTGCACGCAAGGTGCTTATGCATTCGCGCATGACTTGGGGGTCGACTTTTCCGTATTGCTACTGACGACACCCAGTCGAACGACCGCAGTCGTGTGCGTCCCAGTTCATGTTGACTTTGATGGACTGATCCATCACCTGCGGATCAAGGGGGCTGCGCTCGAGCAAGCTTCGTTGGACGAAGTCCAAAATCAGCCTCCGTATGGTCGCCTTTCGATAGTTGCCAGCTCAGTCATAGCAACGCTGGCCGTTGCAGCGGCTATCGCGGTGGCGATGGCACTTTGAATTGTAGGACGTAGTGCTTCAACATTAGATTTGTCGCACGATTGTCCAATCGTAGCTGCCACAATTGGGACAATTGTGCGACACTCGCAGGCGAAAACCAAAACACTCAACACCAAAGTTGAATTGTTACCGATTGCAGCAATCGTTGCTGCCACAATTGGGACAATTGTGCGACACTTGTTAGCCTTTGAGGTGGCTGGTCCGCATGCGTCGCTTTTGAACTGAATTCGCCAGTTGCTCGAGCAACACGACCGTTTCTTCCCAGCCCAGACAACCATCGGTGATGCTTTGGCCATAAACCAATGGCTGGCCTGGCACGAGTTCTTGACGACCGGATTTCAAGTGTGATTCGATCATGATGCCAAAAATGCGATCTTCGCCGGCCGCAATCTGCTGACTGACTTCGGTGCCGACTTCCAATTGTCGTTTGTAATCTTTGCGGCTGTTTGCGTGCGAGATGTCGATCATCAAGCGTTGGGCAACATGGGCGTCAGCCAGCGCCTTGGATGCGGCCTCCACGCTGGCCGAATCGTAATTCGGTTCTTTGCCACCGCGGAGTATTAGATGGCAGTCATGATTGCCGCGTGTTTCGACGATCGCGACTTGACCGTTCTTGTGGACAGACAAAAAGTGATGTCTACATTGCGAAGCGAGAATGGCATCGATTGCGATCCTGACATTGCCGTCCGTACCATTCTTGAAACCAATCGGCGCCGACAACCCGGACGCTAACTCGCGATGGACTTGCGATTCAGTAGTCCGCGCACCGATGGCTCCCCAACTGATCAGATCGGCGATGTACTGCGGGGAAATTGTATCGAGAAACTCAGAGCCTGCTGCGACACCCGCCTGATTAATACGGACTAGCAAGTCGCGAGCGATGCGCAGCCCCTCGTTGATACGAAAGCTTTCGTTGAGATAAGGATCATTGATCAGACCCTTCCAGCCCACTGTAGTGCGCGGTTTTTCGAAGTAGACTCGCATCACGATTTCAAGGTCGGCTTGCAGGTTGGTGCGCTGCACGGCTAAACGTTCTGCGTACTCAATGGCCGCTTCAGGATCGTGAATCGAGCATGGACCTACCACCACGAGCAATCTGTCCGAGCGACCGTGCAAAATGTCCTTGATCGAAGTTCGAGTTTCCGCAATCAATTGCTCAGCGGGCGTGCCTTCGATCGGAAAAAAGCGAATCAAGTGTTCTGGAGGAGGAAGGGGAACTACGCTCTGGATGCGCTCGTCATCGGTCCGCGACGTGCGGTCAAGCGGAGCCTGGCTCCGAAAATCTTCGTGCATGGTGCTTATGGTGTTTACGATGAAGCGGATTGATCAATGTCTACGGGCACATTTTTGCAATCCCGATAAAGATGTGCTCGAGAAGTATGATAACAACATCTTTTTTTAAAGCATGGTCCCAGGCAGTGGGCGGTCCAGCACAGGCCCGGCTGTTCGATTGGCTGACTGTTGGGCTGGCTCTTGCTGATGCGGACACTGTCAGTATCCGCAACCGGTACGACACGGGTACGACAGGCGAAATACCAGCCGATTAGTTCATTTTGGTGGTTCGAGCGATGAAACGTTCGAGATGTGTGCGATCATCGGGCAGCACCACGATGTGATCGCCCGGCAAGAGACCATAATTTTGGCCTACGTTGGTGGCTTTACCTTCTTCAGTAATGATGACGTCCATCCGGACCGGTGGATTCCCTTGGCCATTGGGGCGCATGATCGATATGCCAAGTTGCCCGAAATTCTCATGCAGCTTTGCTTGTTGCACTAGATCTTCGATGAACATCCCTTTCTCAGGCATAGGGATCGTCTCCAGATGCCGCTTATCGCCGCGAATCTCCAAGATCACGCGCGGGCCGTCGTTCGGATCGAGCGCCACCGGAGCTGGCATGCCGCCCGGCGGTATCGAATATCCTTGGGCTTTGAGGTAGCTGACATCGAGCCCATTCCCGGGTCTGCGTGGCAGAAGTGCGCTGAGCAAAAGGCAACCAGGCTGTGTTGCCATCAAGACAACCAATCCTAGGCAAATGCAACGAGTGGCCAGGTGCATATTCGGAACTTTCTCAAGAATGAAAAACAAAGCGCCGCTGCGAGTGCGGGGCAAGCATCGAAACGGCGCGGCCGCTGTTAAGGAGTTACCCCGAGCGACTAGCTACATGTATCGGCGCTTGGACTTGAGAAAATTCACTCGAAGCGGAAAAGTTGCTGCAATCCGCGCAGTCGCACATCTTTAACATCGACTCAGCTTTAACATCGACTCAGCGGATACGACGCCGCACGATCCAAGCGAGCCCCACAGCCGCCACCAATAGTAGCGAAGAAGGTTCAGGCACAGCGACAATGCTACCGCCACCAAACGACGCAATTGTCACAGGAATTGCACCATCATTGCCCAAAAACACATCGAATGGCTTGACGTCGTCACCTGGATCAAATGGTTCATAGACGCCTGGCATGACCAGCAGATCGTCACCACCGCCACGTACCCTAAAGTTGAGAACGCCAAGCACTAGGCCGTTTACAGTATCCGCACCGGTGATTACGAGAGTGTTGCTAGGGTCGACGATTTTGCCATCAAAGCGATTGATTTCAACGTAGTTCGCAAAATTGCCATCAGATCCGGTGCTCGAGCGCTCGTTAGTAAGCGCTTCCGCAAAGGTCTTGCCATTCACATTAGCCGGAGGCGTATCGTCTTTGCTATCCAACGTCAATCTGTCCGCGTTGTAGCGAACTGAAAACTGGTAGGCATAAAGATCGGTGTTGCCGGTCAAGAAAAGTACAAGCCAAGCGGAAGTCTTTCCGTTCGAATCCAGGATCGCATTGCTTTGAATCCCAGGAGTCGCGATGTCGAAATCCACCGCTAAGAACAAATCGGCTCGCAGTGAACTGCTGACTGACAACAGAAGCATCAAGCCAAAACCGAAGAATATGGTTCGAAGTCCTGTGAGCACTCCGGGTCCCTCCGAGTGAATGCGACTAGGTTATAACGTGCCAATCATACAGTTTTTCAGCAATATGACGCAAGGTCGCCTTTATAGGCGGTACGCACGGCCAAAAGTGCTGATCAGTTAGGTGGCACTGCGTCAGCGAGCGAATCCAGGACGCCTCTCGCTGATGCTTTTGGGCGTTGAGCTATTAGTTGCATTGAAGCGATCCCGACGACGTTTGGCTTCGTTTTTCATAACCCGAAGCGTAAGCGAGGGCCCTTTCTGCATCGTCAATTCGACGCCGTAACTCGGTCCCTCGCTTACGCTTCGGGTTGCGAAAAACCGAGACACGCAACATCAAAGCTAACGCTTCGGGTTGCGAAAAGCCCAGGCACCCAACATCAAAGCTAACGCTTTGGGTTACCAATGTCCCGCCAGAGCATTTACTAGCAAAGTCTCGTGGCCTACCAATTGATTTCTTGCTCGCGGCAACGGATACTCGCCAATCAGGTTTTTAACCTCCCACCCAGCCTCCTACTTTTAAGGAACCCTCTCGATGGCACGTCGCGTTCTCTTGTTTGCAACGGCACTTTGTCTGCTCGGTCTCTCGGCTACCACTCGAGCCGCGGAGCCGGATACGCGGGTCTATGAAATGCGAATTTACTATGCGGCAGAAGGGAAGCTCGAAGCCCTTCATTCGCGGTTCCGAGACCACACCGTCAAACTGTTTGAAAAGCACGGTATCCAGAACATTGGCTACTGGGTTCCCATTGATAACCCTGAACGGCAGCTAATCTACTTCTTGGCTTACCCAAGTCGTGAGGCGCGTGAAGCATCGTGGAAAGCATTCATGGCTGATCCCGATTGGCAGAAGGCTTACAAGGCCAGTGAAGTGGATGGAAAGTTGGTTGCTAAAGTTGATCAGAAGTTCTTCAAAGCAACCGATTATTCGCCAGCCATCAAGGCGGACTCAAAGGGTGATCGTGTTTTCGAAATGCGCATCTACACAGCATCTCCCGGAAATCTCAAGGGCCTCGAGTCACGATTCCGCGATCACACAGTCAAGCTTTTTGAGAAACACGGTATGACGAACATCGCCTATTGGACCTTGATGGATGATCAAAAAGATGCTGACAACAATCTGACTTACATCATCGCTCACAAGAGCCAAGATGCGGCGAAGGAGAGCTTTGCAGCTTTCGGAAAAGACCCAGATTGGGTTGCGGCTCGTAAAGCCTCCGAAGAAAAAGCTGGAGGCTCACTAACAGCCCCCATGGGCGTAAAGTCGGTCTTCATGAAAGCCACGGATTACTCACCTATTAAATAGCACGCAGCAAAGCAATTGCCCCGAGCTTTGCTAACCAATAACCAGCAATAACCAGCAATGCGTCAAGCCTTTCGGACTTTCAGCCCAGCTGAAGCAACCCGAAAGCTTGGCGCGCGTTGAATTGGTTAGCCGTCAGCGCCTGCTGTGGGTCTCGAAACCAAGTATTTCGTACTCGTACTCTGCCAAAGGCGGTACTCAAACTCGTCAAGCATTTCGTCAGTATTGCGGCAGCCCTCCGAAAGCCTTGACGGCTTGTGAGTTTGTGAGCCGACGGCGCTAGCCCGGATATTGCATACGCTTTTTGATTGAGCCCTGTAGCGCGAAAGCCTTAGTTCTGGTATGTAAAGGAGTTACGACACTT
>JANRMD010000517.1:0-8428 GCA_033761895.1 Pirellulaceae bacterium
GCGCTGCGAAGGGCGTGGGAGCGGGGACATTCGCCACGCCCTTCGCAGAGCCTCAGAGCGTGAAACCCCAAAATCTAATCTGGACAGAGCACTAGTTACTAGTGGAGCGTCAAACTTAAATATTAGGATTAGCCGCAGTGCGCTAGCACCGGTTCCCGCGGCGAAAACCGAACGCCAGCGCGTTCCGGCTGATATTACAAACCCTAAAATTAAGCTGTGACAATCCACTAGCTTGCTAGGTGGAGTGACGACGGATTAGCTAACCGCAAAAATGACCGCAATCTCCCGCGCAGAAGCAAGCGACTTGCAGTATATCATGAAGTTTGGGGACTGATCACGCAGCTAGCAGGCTGTGGTTGCGGAGTAAACCGAGCAAGCTAATTCCCGTCAAGCTTGGCAAGGAACTGTTCGATCAGCCCCGGTGGTGCTTTGACGACATGTTCCGGGCCAGGAAACCCGCCGCTCTTGACATCTTTGATGTAGTCACGAAAGCCTTCGACGCGTTCCACTTGTATCGCTTGCTCCATTTTGAAGAGGCTCCGATACTGTTTCGTGTGTCGTGGATAGGGTGGTTCATGATTGCCCAAGATATCTTCGGCAAACATGAACTGAATATCACCCCCACTGCCCGCACCAATCGACGAAGTCACCAAACTAGTGCGACGCGAAATCTCGGTAAGCAACTCGGCCGGTACTACTTCAACTTCGACCGCCCAAGCGCCTGCTGCCTCGAATGACTTAATCTGCTCGAACACCCAGATGGCCTCGTCCATGGTCTTTCCAACTGCCTTAAGTCCACCCGTCCATGTACTCAAACGCGGCACCAGTCCAGCATGAGCTTGAACAGGAATACCAACGCTGGACACGGCTCGAATAAACTCGGGATTCCATTGGCACATGATTCCATCTGCACCGGCTTCCATTGCGTCAAAGCCCGCTCGAACTGCTTCCTGCACCGTCGCAATCTTTGTCAGCCCGATGCAGAACGTCATGAACGTATTCGGAGCGGCTTTGCGAATCGCGATAGCGGCAGCTGGATTCTTGGGATCAAACTTAACTTTGAGCGTATCGATTCCCGCCTCTTCCGCGGCTACAGCCTCGCTTGTGGTAAAGGGCATGGTCTCAGTGAGAACCGTCTTTCCCTTCAGGCTTTGAAGGTGCTTGATGGTGTAATTGCGGGTGCCATATTCCCCACCTAACGTCATGATCCGGTGCAACCCACGTTTGTGAGCATCTCGAGGAGGTAAGGTGCTCGAGGTCGGTGTTTCTGGCTTCATCGGTTCGATCTTCTCTTGAGTTCTGCGTGGGCAAGGCCCGTTCTAGTAGATGAAGTTGGATTCTACCGCATGTACCTTGGGCAATGGGCGGGAACTTCACGTCCGGCAGAGAAGTTCCGGCGTTTCGCATGTATCGCGAGAGCACTAGCGTGCGGGCTAGCTATCCTATGCGTACGTGGCTCTAAAGACCTAGCCGTCTGCTGAAAAAGTAACCCGAAGCGTCGGATCTGAAGTTGCAAGTTTCGGACTTTCACAACCCGAAGCGTTAGCGAGGGACCGAGTTATGGTGTCGACTTGACGATGGAGAATGGTCCCTCGCTAACGCTTCGGGTTGTGAAAACCCAAGCAAAACGTCGTCGAGATTGATTCAACAAGACTGCTAACGCTCTAAGCGGCGGGCGCGGACGATTGGCCGATGATTCGCTTCCTCGAAAGCAATCCCAGCAAGATAGCGGCCGTAGTGAAGAGCAGCCAAGAAGATGGCTCGGGAATCGCAGTGATCATTGTAAAGTTGAAGGATGCCCCAGAATAAGTTCCTGGTAAGAAATTCGAGGAGGGGTCCTGCACGCCAAACTCATTGGGTGCGAACATAAGTGCGTAATCGCCTGGAGTTCCATTCAACGAGTCCAATACAAAGGTGCCCAAATATGATGGTGTGGTTGAAAGTGTTCTACCAATGGTCGTCGATACACTGAAAGCCAAGAAGTCCGCATTATCATTCAAAAATCCTCCTCCATCCGCCGGCCCAAACAAATAGTTGCGTCCTCCTGCCAGCGGGCTCGAACTGTCGTTGGTGCCGGAGCGCAGCACGCCCGCTGGGTGAGTGCCGCCCCAATTGGCTGGATCTCCCAAGCCCACGAAGAATGAAATTCCAGCTAGATTATCGACACTCGGCAGGTTGGGCCCTCGCGCTACAGTGACGTCAAAAATGGTCTCGGATCCCACCGAGATCGGAGCGCCTACATCTCGCTGTGTTATGTTGAATACAAAGTCGGCCTGAGCCCGATTGGGTGTTGCGAGAGCGATGCTGCCTACAACAATCCACATAGTGAGGCGTATCGCCTTGCGCCAGTTCTGCATGTTATCTTATGAGACATGTTTAGACTCAAATGCAGATTTGAGAGGAACTTGCGGGCGAAGTCCTACATGTCTCTATTCCTTTCGCGCCCCGATTGTTACATGCCAATGAGATTTTTTTGAATAAAGCTAAATTCACCGAGATGACGCCTCGGTCGACGCTGTAGTTTGGGTACTGCGCGATGTCGATTCGCTAGTGCGATTCCTGCCCAAGCAATTCCAACTCATTTTGCAGCAGTTGGAGCTTTTCCAGGCTGGCGCCGGAAGCTTCGAGCACCTCGCGAAGATCTTGCAGAGCCGATTTTGCGGAAGCACGGGTCTGCTCAATGAGTGCACTGTCCGCTCGGTTTCCATATAGCGCGCGAAGTAGCTGAATCCAGCTACGTGCATACTGCGAAAGAACTACTTGCGCATCTGGCGACGTTTGGAGATTTCGTTGAAGCAACTCGATAGAACGGCGCAAACAGTCCTGCGCCTCGTTATGACGCCCGACGCTGTTCAATAGCTCTCCCTGCAAGCCCAAGTAGACAGCCAGTGGGCCTCGGTATTCATCCATCAAAGGTTGATGGTCGACCAACTCTTGTGCCTTGTCAACGGCTTCCTGAACCAGCTCAAGAGCGGTTTCGATTTGCCCCTCTGCCTTAAGCAAAACAGCTTGATCGTAGAGCGACCAAGCCAGATTTCGGAGGCAATTGCGGATCTCAGGATAATCGGCAGCTAGGCGTCTACCGAGTTCGATTGAGCGGGCTCCCAAAGAGATCCTCAGTTCTGGATCCGTTTCAACACTGGCGATGGACCGGAGCGTTCCACTGAGAGCATTTAACAGCTTAAGGTCAGTTGGCGAAGCGATTAAGGCAGCCTCAATCATCACACGAGCTTGCTGCCAGTTCATTAAGGCCTCTTCCGAAGCACCCCGCATGTCATAAAGGTGCCCTAGTTGCCGATACCCCGCGATCAATGAACGCTCACACTCATAACGCATCGCGCTGGAGAGAAACTCAGGTGGCGCATGGCAACGTGCGATCCGCCTCTCTGCCATGGAGATCGCATCATCAATCTGATTGCTAATCTCCAAACCTTCGACCATCAACTCCATCGAATCGTTGATCAACTCAAAGACCTCCTCGGATTTGGCCTTCGATTCGATCGCACTCAGTATTTCAATCGCGGCATCAAAGTGTTGCACGGCCGTTGGCGAATCGGCCAGTCGCAGATAGACGACACCGCTCCAGTAATGTCCTTCACCACGTATCTGCTCAGCCGTTACGCTGGACTGAGGTAACTGAGCCAGTTGTTCATAGAGTGTCGCGATCTCCTTCAAATACTCTCGATCTTGCGGGCTGAGTTGATCCTGCTGAGCAAATTTCTTTAGTACGACGGTCTCAGTTAGCTTACGCAACGCGACCAAAGTTTGGCGATTTGATTCTTCGCTGGCCAAGGTCGCGTTCACGGCAGAATCTCGAAAGTACTCCGCGCGCAACCATAAGGCGGTAGTCAAGACTGTCGCCAGCAACACAGAAAACACTAGCACAGTGGCCATGGTATTGCGTTTGGCCCAACGCAAAGATCGCTCCGCCACCCCGACAGGCCGGGCGAGGACCGGACGATACTCGAGAAAGCGTTGCAAGTCATCAGCCAAGTCGTCAGCCGTTGCGTATCGTCGCTCGGGTTCCTTTTGAAGACACTTAAGGCATATCGTCTCCAGATCGCGAGGCACCGAAGGCTGCAAGGCGCGAATCGAAACGGGATGTTCGAACTGCACTAATTGCAATGTTTCAATGACCGTAGCCGCTTGAAATGGTGGCTTGCCGACCAACAGGTGAAAGAGCATCGCGCCCAGTGAATAAACATCGCAACGACCATCAACCGATTGAGCCGAACCGATTTGTTCTGGGGCCATGTAAGCTGGTGTTCCCACCGGTGCTCCCGTCCTGGTCTGCGTCCCAGGCTCAGCCAAGCACTTTGCCAATCCGAAATCGGAGATCTTCAACTCTACAGGTTGTGCATCAGAGCGAAGTCGAATGCCACTTCCATTGGCGGCTGGAGCCAATAGAACGTTACCCGGCTTTAGGTCGCGATGAACGATCGCTCGCGAGTGCGCAAACGACACGGCATGAGCTAACGCTCGCACTACCTGCGATGCCACACGAGGCTCCAACGGGCCTCCGACCAAAACCTCTTGCAGACTGCCACCCGACATGAACTCCATCGCAAAGAAGGGTATTCCATCGTGGATTCCCGATTCGTAGATCTGCACGATCTGTGGATGATTCAAGCTGCCGCATAGTCGCGCTTCGTTGACAAACCTCTCGATCGATTTCTCATCAACGCAGTTCATCTGCGATACGACTTTGAGAGCCGCTCGTCGATTCAACCCTCGATGAACGGCTTCATAAACCAATCCCATGCCTCCGTGGCCGATGATGTTCATGCAGTCATAATCACCGATACCAACCAACCTCTCTGACCGCTCCCTGATACCTGGATAAGTCCCAGCTAGGGTCGGTGTGTCGAGGCTCGCCATCGAGGATTCGGCGATCGTTTCCGGGACAACCCAACTGGATTCCATGAGTTTTTCGAACTCGAACAGCCGTGTAATTCGAGCCGACAAATGTGGAAAGCGATCGCGAAAAGTGCCCGTATGTGGCTCGTCACCTGCCTCCTGCCGTAGAACGAATTCGAAGTAAATCAACTCCAGCACCAACTCTTCATGCGCTGCCAGTTCTGGATAACGGCTAAGCACTTCTTCCACGCAAAGGAGCTGCCCCGAAGAAACGCTGGCTTCCAATTCCACCTTGGCTGCTTCTACCCGTTGAGCTAGCGATTGCCGTTGGGAATGAGAGTTCATGAACGGCCCCTCGCCGAGGAGGCGAATCGCAACTTGACGGCTCGCCTGCGACCAGCCAAACTCAAGGCAAGGAGTGACACCCGCGGCTTGCTTCGCAGGCGCTTGAAAGGATTGACCTTCAACTTGGACGCAGGCTCATGCAGCAGAACCAGTCCGACGAAATCACCAGACCGCAAGACTTTGAAGCCCTTTCGCGCTTGGCGGCCAATGGCGACGTGGCAGCCCAGTGGGCGCTGCTCGAGACATACGCAAGCGAAGTTCGTATCGTTGCTCGGGTGCATCTTGGGGCTCAATTAAGACCTCATTTGGACTCACTTGATGTTACCCAGTCGGTCCACAAAAGCATACTCACAGGCTTGATTACAGGTCGGTTTTTCATCGATAGTTCGCGCGGGCTCGTGGCCCTGGCCTGTATGATCGCTCGCCGTAAGATTGCCAAGAAGTGGAGAAAACACCGACGCCAAACTCGGCTGGACACAGCAGCCTCCCCGGACCTAGTGGTGGGGTTGACTGAACAAGCGTTGGTCAAAGACACCGTTCCACTCAATGACAATAGGCAATCTCCCTCGGAGGTCGCGCGCGAGCAATTAAGCCTCATTCGAGATTCGGTAACGGACATCGAACGTTTGCTGATCGACAGAAAGCTGGCTGGAAAAACCGCGGTTGAAATCGCCGACGAACTAAAGGTCGATCCTGTGGCTGTTCGCGTCCGCTGGTCAAGACTGTGCGCAAAGCTCAGAAAGCAAAACACCTCGGACTCTGGCGCTGTTTGAAGGCTCAATGGATTGGCTCGGATTGATCTCTAGGATATTTCGCCGCGGCATTTCGCCCTGCATGCTTTTGACGCTCGCGCACAACTCTTGATAATTCCTAATACCCGATCACCTGCGAACGTTACAGAAATTTTTGATTTTTTGCGCACTACGTCACTGCACTTGTCGCCTGGAGTTTCTACCGGACTGGACATCCGGTTTTGGACCGCGGCCGTCCAAAGAAACTGGTTTCCAGGCAGTGCCTGTCGACGTCCCAGTCCGCGGGTCCGGTTTTCTGGAGCGCGGACGTCCTCGTCCGCTGAACCCGCCTCTTATACAGACACAACCCGTATTGGTGGTTGGCTTTAAAAGCGAATAGCAGGCTGCTGAAAGAGGCAACCGCTACTTTGCTTTCCACTGCAAAAAACGCGTCAGCAACTCAATCCCGGGCTCCGTCAAAAAGCTCTCTGGGTGGAACTGCCAGCCTTCAAGCTGAAATTGGCGATGGCGTACCCCCATAATCTGTCGCCCGCTTGGCCCATCGACCCACGCTGAGACTTCGAGAACCGCAGGCAAACTGGGCGGATCAATCACGAGCGAATGGTAACGAGTTGCCACGAAGGGGTTAGGCAAGCCTTCGAAGAAACCTCGATTATCGTGCGAGATGCGGTCCGTCTTGCCATGCATTAACTCAGGTGCACGAACGATCTTGCCACCCAACGCTTGGCCAATCGATTGGTGTCCTAAGCACACGCCGAGTATCGGAAACTCGCCCGCAAGTTGCTCGACAATCGGCACACTGATGCCGGCTTCCGACGGCGAGCACGGCCCAGGCGAAATCAGAATCCGATCGGGCTTGAGCTCGCGTATCCCATCGATCGTGATTTTGTCATTGCGAATAACGCGAATATCCACGCTCGGGTCAATTTCGCCCAATCGCTGCACAAGGTTATAAGTGAACGAATCGTAGTTATCCAAAACCAGAATCATGAAGCGCTCGCAATGCCAAAAGCCCGGACAGTCCCCCACAAGACCCTATTGTAAACGCTCCCAGTAGCCTAGGCATCCTGCCTGGGGCGTGTCTGTAGTGTCTTGGTATCACGCCTAGTGGAGCGTCAAACTTTAATATTAGGGTGGCACGCCCCCTGAGGCTCTGCGAAGGGCGTGTCGAATTACGCTGGAACCACGCCCTTCGCAGAGCCTCAGGGGGCGAGCCACCCAAACCCGATTACCCTAAGATTAAATCGTGACGTTCCACTAGTATCCTGCCTATCCCGCCCGAACGATCTTGTCGGCTCAATGTTCCCGGTACTTGCTATTCGAAAATCACGAACATCTTTGTTTCGGAGCGGACCTTGTCCGTAACCCCCACACGTAGATCTAAATTCACTGCCCAAACCCTCTAAGCGCTCAACCGTCTCGGCTCAGCCTGCTCGAGCTTTTCCTCTAACTCTTCAGCCCGCAAAATCAAGCTACTCAGCCGCTCGGAAGCTTGTTCATAGGCTTCCGACAGAGCGCTAACAGCTGACATCTTCTCGTCGAGTTCGCATTGCAATTCCTCGGAAAGTCGTCGCAGGTCAGCTTGCCAGCGAACCACTTCTGGCGGGGCGTCGAACGCAGCCGGACTTGCTTTTTGGGTTGAATAGCGAGACATGGAGCTCAGGCGAAAAACTGCCCAGCTCATGACCACCAGCGCGACAACTAGAGTAGGTAATTGCAGCAATTCCAACATGTGAGCTTTCCAAGACAGGGCTGGAGAGGTTAGGACCAACTTCGCTAGCATCGACTCCCATCCCAAAACCGGTGAACCTCATCCTGGCGAACCCCGTCCCTCGTTTGCTCTGGCGGCCGATCGTTCCGTGTTTATCGAAAATGCGGCTTTTGCGACTCGTTTTAGCCGCAAATGGTCGCCGTTTTTAGTGGATTTGGTTGGTGGATGGAGTAGTATTTTAGATGGGTCTGAATTTCGCCATGCACGAGTCACCGCGAGCTTGATTCGGCGGTGGAGGTCGTTAGGCAGCGTCGATGGGGCTTGTGAGCAACCGTGGACCATGCAACCGTACAACTTACCTATTTTTGCTGTGGCAACGGTATTGCGTACCTGAGCACAAAACGGTAATTTGGTCGCATTATTGGAACCGACAGATGCTTTATATTCCGGCGGGCCTGCTCTGGTTTCGCCAGTCCTTCTGCCCGGTTCCACTTTTTTTTGATCCTCTGTAGCTCAGTTGGTAGAGCAGGCGACTGTTAATCGCCGGGTCGCAGGTTCGAGTCCTGCCGGAGGAGCTTTCGTCAAAGTTCTAACTTTGGCGACCAAAAGACTTAACGCCCGGCGTCGAGAGATCGACCGCCGGGCGTTTTTCGTTTATGCCCACATATTCGCGGGTTTTCTACGCTTTTCGCGTTCCGCCGGCCCGATCCGCCGCGCTCTCTGTTTGCAGAGAGATTTCTGTCTCTCGAACGCAACCTTCAAG
>JANRMD010000518.1:0-43100 GCA_033761895.1 Pirellulaceae bacterium
CGAGCAAAACGCGTAATGCTGTCCAAGAAAATAACTACATCGACGCCATGCTCCACCATCCGCTTGGCTTTTTCGAGAACCATGTGCGCGACTTGAATATGTCGCGATGTCGGCTCATCAAAAGTACTGCTAACCACTTCGCAGTTTGGGCCACGGACTTCGCGAGCCATGTCCGTTACTTCCTCCGGACGCTCGTCGATGAGCAATATGACCACATAGGCGTTCGGGTAATTCTTAAGAACCGCTCTGGCCATCTTCTGCATCAGAATTGTCTTGCCAGCGCGCGGCGGACTAACGATCAAACCACGTTGTCCGAAACCAATTGGGGCAATCAAGTCAACAACGCGAGTCTCGAGCACATCAGGCGTCGTCTCCATCACGATGCGCTGGTCCGGATGCAAAGGTGTAAGGCTATCGAATGGTATGCGCTGATGCCGCAAATCGGGATCGTGATAGTTGATCGCCTCAACACGCAAGAGCGCGAAGTAGCGTTCGTTTTCTTTGGGGGGCCGAATTTGACCTGCTACATTCGCTCCGGTCTGCAATCCGAATCGCCGAATCTGACTGGGTGAGACATAAATGTCGTCTGGGCAGGACAAATAATGATGCTTCGCGCTCCTTAGAAACCCAAAACCGTCCGGCAGGATCTCCAACGTACCTTCACCAAACATCAAGCCATGATTCTTGAGCTTGGCTTTGAGGATTTGAAAGACGAGGTCTCGCGGGTTGAGGTTTTCGACGTCCTTGACATTCTCCGCAGTGGCAACGGCCAACAGTTCTTGCGGCGACATCTTTTGGAGCGCAGAAAACGAAGTCTGAGAAGCATCGCTCTGACCATCATTGTCCGGAGGTGTCGGTCTGACCCTCTGCGCGCTATGCGAACTTTCGACCGAAATCTCTTCAGCTAACGAAAGTGGCTCACGCTCCGAATCCAATTCGCGGATGCGTTCTTCAACTTCAGGACTGACTTGTGGATTACGGGTGCGATTTGAAGGGTACGGACGACGCGGTGGTCGATCTCCACGCCATCGCTGGGGTCGCTGACCACTCATTGTGGACTCCTCACCGAAGAATCGGTTTGTCCATTTCGGACAGCTTGATAAGGGTATTGGCGAGCCGCTAGTGGACGCGTCCCGCGGAAAAGTTTATTTGACAAGGAAAAGTTCTTGTGGATTGTCGGAGTGCATGATGCGCAACCTGCCTCACTTGAATTCATGTTCGAACGAAATTCAGGTGTATTAGCAGGACGCCGACACTTGGAGGGAAATTCGTTGCGTGATCAGTGGCTGAGCGGTCAGGGATGCTGGATGAATAGGACTTAGTAGGCGAGCGCGAAATCGCGAACAGCCAATGCTATAGTACCGGCCACACCCGTGTCCGACAACTCGAATTCACGACAGTTTTACACGTCAATGCGCGTATTCTGGGCTTTAGGTTTCATTTCCGAAAGCCTAAAGGCCTCAACTGCTGCCTTGCAGCCCATTAACGCGACCTAATACCACCAATTCAATTCTACCCTGAAAATGCGCTCAAAGCTGCACATCTTCTCTGAACTCCACCAAGTTTGCAGCCATCAACCTACAGCGGAATGCCCCTCAACCAATTTTCTTGTCGTGCCCTTGAAACCAATCCCGAATTTCCTGCACCCACGCGCGAGCTCGAGACACGAGGCCGTCAGGATTCGTCTCCGCCTTGCGCTCAAAATACCGCAGTCTAAACGGTACTTCCCGGGCTGCGCCACTCACCCACCCCCACCCATAGTCGGAGTAGTTGAAGTTGCACCAAATGTCGTTGGGAGAGGAGAGTTTCACGCTCCTCCACTTGGTCTCAGCTTCAGCCGGTTCGGTGGCCTCAAGGTTGTTACGACTAAAGACCGCCACAGCCAGCAAAAGGCTCTCGTCCGCAATTACAACAAACTCCTGGTCTGTCGCCGCCGAGCGGTTCGTCACATCCCTCTCTACAAGCAATCCAACAGCGCTGTCCCAGGTTTTGTGCCAGCCCTCACAGGGCACCGCAGAGGCCATGGCTACGTCCGAGAGCGTCCGCTTTGTCAGCGTCTTTTCGGTAGCCACTAAGAACTTTCTGACACGCTGCATCGGCCTCAACCCTGTTGATCAAACAGTAAATACCGAAAGCAATTTACACCTTTTAGTGTGCGAAGTCACCCCTACTAACGACCTAATTCATCTCGAGGAAATAAATCGCTGGGAAAAACAATACTAACGAGTGTGTGAATTCAACCATCGGAGTTGCCTGGTGGTCTCGAATGCAATCTGGCGGGGCACTGAAAAAGTAAACCGACACGGCTCGAGGGAGCGTTAAGGGGCCCTGGGTGGGGCTTTGGGTCGCTTACTCACGCAGTGCTAAAAACCGGCCCTGGTGGAGTGTCGAGCTTCAGTATTAGGGTGGCGCGCCCTGAAGCTCTGCGAAGGGCGTGGCGAATTACGCTGAAACCAGGCCCTTCGCAGAGCCTCGGGGGCGTGCCACCCAAAATCTAAGTTGGACTAAGTTGGATGAAGCACTAGCAGGCTCGAATAATCAGGACCTTAGAAAATAAAAAAAAGCTCGCATTTGAAATGCGAGCTTCTGTATCTTGCGTCTGTAGGTGAAGGACTAACGCTTGCTGAACTGGGTACCGCGACGAGCACCGTGGAGACCGTATTTCTTACGTTCCTTCATACGTGAATCTCGGGTCAGGTAGCCGTCGTCACGCAATGCTTGGAAATTCGCTTCGTTGTGGCTGCACAGAGCCCGAGCGATCGCCATTCGAATAGCACCCGATTGACCGGTCAGTCCACCACCGTTAACTCGAACAACTACGTCAACGGAATCAGAATGGCCGACGTGAGCCAATGTTTGCAGCACAGCTTGTTGGTGCTGAACGGTCGGGAAGAACTCGAGCAGGTCTCGACCGTTAATTACGATCTTGCCACTGCCTGGACGGAGTCGAACGCGAGCGACCGACGACTTACGACGGCCAGTACCAATCGAATCACCCGTAATTTTATCTTTTTTGACCGCTACCATGTTATCTCTTGCTTCGCAATTTAAACGCTATCTGGACAAAAATTAGGAGGCTTTCTTGCCTACTTCGATCGACTCAACCTGCTGAGCTTGATGAGGATGCTCGGGGCCTGCATAAATCTTCAATTTATCAAGCATGTGCCGAGCCAGCTTGTTCTTTGGCAACATACGGCGGACTGCGTGCAGGATCAAATCCTCAGGGCGACGTGCCAAGCGATCCTTGTAGCTTTCCATCTTTTGGCCTGGGTAACCATTGTACCAAGCGTAATGGCGATGCTCCAATTTGTCGCCGGTCATAACTACTTTCTCAGCGTTCGTCACAACTACATAATCGCCAGTATCGACGTGCGGTGTGTAGCTTGGGCGGTGTTTGCCCATGAGAATCATGGCAATATCGCTAGCGGCACGACCGAGAATTTGGTCGCTCAGGTCGACGTGATACCACTTTTGTTTCACTTCACCCGGCTTGGCGACGTAGGTTTTTTGGGAATGTGTCATAGTTTATCCAAACGATCAGTCAGAGCTCTATCGCAGAATCGCTTTTGCAGAAAATCTATCCGCCAAGTTGTTGTGTTGCGGAAAGTCCCGAAGTTTATACAGCTTTGCCCGATCTCGCAAGCCGTTTTGCGGCAAATTAGTCGCCCGGGAGTATTGCCGGTGCAATGTCTACCATTTGTCAGGGTCGTTTCGTCCTGCTATCCGGTTCTCCGGGAGTTGACGAATAGCTGGTTTTGCGGGCTTGTGCCACTTGTAGTCAAGCTGTGGAGGTGTAAAACATGAACCTTGATTTCGGGAGCGACGTAGAAAACCACGGTTCGGCAAGCGATCTTCGCGAAAAAGCGAACGTTTACGAGCATCCGAAGCAAAAAACGACATAGAGTTCTGTCCGGAAGCGTCCCTTCCGGACTTCGCACGTAGGAGTCCTGCAAACTATGCCAGTGGCCAACCAAAATCGCCGTCCGATGATCGAGGCGGTTGGGCTTTCAAAGTTCTATGGACCTTTCGCCGCCGCGCGAGATGTAACTTTTACGGTCAATGAAGGCGAATTGGTGGCCTTTCTGGGGCCCAATGGCGCCGGCAAAAGTACCACGATGAAGATGCTAACCGGGTATCTTGCCCCGAGCGAAGGTGAAGCTCGCATCGCTGGCCACAATATGTTGGCCGACCGTATCGCCGGCTCGCGTCATCTTGGCTACTTGCCTGAAAACGGTCCGCTCTACCCAGATATGACGCCTCTTTCCATGCTCGACTTCTTCGCCGAAGCGCGAGGCATGGACGCAAAAATAAAAAAGGATCGTATCGCCTCTGTGATCGACCTTTGCGACCTAAGCTCGGTGGCGAACAAAGCGATCAGTAAACTCTCAAAAGGTTTCAAGCAGCGTGTGGGTATGGCCCAGGCACTGCTGCATGAGCCTGACGTGCTGATCCTCGACGAACCGACGGCTGGTTTGGATCCGAACCAGATTCGTGAAGTTCGAAAGACGATGCGTAAGCTGCGCGAAACAAAAACGATTTTGCTGTCGACTCATATTCTTCAAGAAGTGGAAGCGATGGCGGATCGTGTCGTGTTGATAAACGAAGGTCGCAAAGTGTTCGATGGCACGACCGCTGACCTGAAGGCTGTTCAAGGCGAACTGGATGTTGCTTTCCACAAACTGACCGGGGCGGTTTGAGCGAGCTAAGACTCACTCGAACTCGATTTCACCAACTTAGTAGTCCTTCCGCATATCGCACCAATCATGAATGTCGCATTACTAGTAAAGCCCCTGCTCGATCTCTTGCTCGCTAACCTGTTCTTTGCGGCTGTGGCGCTGCTGCTGGTGCTCGGTTTGTCCAGCCAAAAACGGGCAGCATACGCCGTCTTGAAGCGCAACTTCATGGGTTATTTCGGCAGCCCAACCGGTTATGTGTTCTTGTGCTTGTTTGTGCTGCTAACATCCATGGCTGCGTTTTGGCCGCACGAGTTTTTCAACGCGAACTTAGCAACGCTTGACCAGCTGAACAGATGGTTCCCGATCATCATGCTGTTCTTTATTCCAGCGATCACGATGAGTATCTGGGCCGATGAAAAGCGACAAGGCACGGACGAACTGCTGTTAACTCTGCCCGCCGACGATTTCGACATCGTGATTGGCAAGTATCTGGCCGCGGCCTCGATCTACACGGTGTCCCTACTGTTCTCGCAGATATCGACCTTTATCGTGCTGTTGTTTTTGTCGCGAGGGGATGTGGATGTCGGGTTGTTCTTCTCCAACTATTTGGGCTATTGGTTCGTAGGTCTGGCCATGTTGGCGATTGGAATGGTCGCTTCCTTCCTAACTTACAACCTCACCGTGGGCTTCATTCTTGGTGCTTTGTTCAACGCTCCACTAGTGTTCGCTTCCAACGCAGACGTGATTTTCCAAAGCAACAGCCGCCTAGTTGGCCAGTTCGGTGTCGAGCAGCAGTTCGATAACTTCGGTCGAGGCGTTATCAGCCTTTCGTCGATCTCGTACTTCACGCTGATCGTGGTGTTGGGGTTGTATTTCTGTATGGTGCTCATTGGCCGACGTCACTGGAGCGGCGGCAAAGATGGCAACACGATGTTCTTGCATTACTTCGCGCGCATCCTACTGCTGGCAGTCACTGTCCTCTCGGTCAGTTATTTCTTCCGCAATAACGATCAACGCAAGGACATGACTCAAAACCAAGTCAGTTCGCTGAGCCCAACGACAAGAGCCATGATCCGTCAACTGAAGTCGGATCGTCCGATTGTCATCGACGCTTACATCTCCGCCGACATGCCAGTTCAATATGCCAAGACCCGTTATGACTTGGTCAATCTGCTGAAAGAATTCCAAGCTCTATCCAGTCGTGGTGTGGAACTGCAGGTTCGCATCAACGACAACTTGGAACCGTCCAGCGAAGAGGCTCGCACAGCGGTCAAGCAGTACGGCATTGAGCCGCAAATGGTACGCGTCCGCGAACGCGGTGCCTACAAGGATCAGAAGGTGCTGCTGGGCGCAGCGATTCGCAGTGGCCTTTCGAAAGTGGTGATACCGTTCTTCGAAAGTGGTATTCCAGTCGAATATGAACTGGTGCGATCGATTAACACCGTTTCTCAGCCAGCTCGAGCCAAACTGGGTGTGCTGAAGACCGACGCTCAACTCATGGGCGGCTTCTCGATGGCTGGGGGTGGCTTCTCGCAATTGCCCAAGCAACCGATCATCGAAGAACTTGAAAAACAATATGACGTCGAAGAGATCGACCCTAGCGGCCCAATTTCGACTGACAAGTTCGACGTGATTTTGGCCGTCCAGCCATCCTCGCTGGGCCCTCAGGAAATGATCAATTTCCTCGATGTCGTTAAAGCTGGCGTACCAACAGCCATATTCGAAGACCCAATGCCCTTCGGCTTCCAAGGCACTCCAGGTACCGGTGAACCCAAACAAGCTCCCGGTGGCGGTATGTTCGGAGGCGGTGGTGGACCTCAACCTAAGGGTGAGATCCAGCAGCTGTGGAAACTCCTCGGCTTGGACATCCCTGTCAAAGCCAGTTTCAATGGCGTCAACCCAGATATCGTCTGGCAGCAATACAACCCCTATCCAAAATTGCGTTACATCATGAACGCAACAGACGAGTGGGTCTTTATTCGGGAGAATCCAGGCGAAGAGGAAGACTACCTGAGTGAACAGGTTCCTATCACTGCGGGCTTGCGTGAGCTGATGTTCTTGTACGCCGGTGCCATTCGCAAAGAAGAGAATCGCGATGACGTAAAGATCACGGACCTCATCACCACCCGCGCCAGTGCTGGACGCATCAGTTTTGAAGATGTCCAGGGCCAAATGCGCGGCGGCCAAGCCTCACCCACTCAATTGCAAGTTTTGCAAGGTGCCGCCCTCGGTAACCAAGTCCTCGCCGCTTATATCGAAGCCGCCAAAAAAGAGGCTCCCAAAGACGGTGCGAAAGATGGCGAGAAGAGCGAGCCACGCGGCTTGAAAGTCGCCTACATCGCTGACATCGATTGCATGCTGCCGATCTTTAGTGAGATTCGCAAACGCCCTGAACAGTACGAGGAAATCGATTTCCGCTTCCAAAACGTGACATTTATCCTGAACGTGATCGATGTGTTGGCCGGTGAAACCCAGTACCCTGAGATTCGTCGCCATGAACCTCAGCACAGCACGCTCGCTGAATTTGAGATTCAAGCTGAAGAGTATCGCGAAGCCGAGCGCAAGAACCAGAAAGAGTTCCAAGAGAGCTTCAACAAAGAGGTGCGTGAGGCTGAAGAGCAGAACCAAAAAACGCTTGCTAAGTTCCAAGAAAAGGTTCAAGCTCTGCAGCGTGATGCCACCGACCCGAGCAAGCAGCAGGAACTGATTTCGCTTGTTCAGCAAATGCAAGTTGAGCAAGCTGCGCTCGAGCGAAAGCTGGCCGTGAAACGCGAGCAACTTGAGAGCAAAAAGAACGAACTCGTTGAAGAAAGTCGCCGACTGTCAGAAGCGCGAGTTATCGATCTGCAAAACACTTACAAGTACTTAGCGATCTTTCTGCCCCCGATTCCGCCACTGTTGGTCGGCGCGGCAGTATTCGTGTCTCGTCGCGTCCGCGAGCGCGAAGGTATTTCGAAGAGTCGCTTGCGTTAGTATTCCAACAAAAACATGATCGGTTGCTTGATTCCAACGATCACCGACGAACCGCAAATCAACCGATCCCACACTTAAAAACTATTCAAACTGATACTCAGGAGTTGTCGCCGTGAACGAAGGTAGAACGACTGCGATTTTCGCTGGAGTTGCTGCTGTAACCTTAGCATTGGCTTTTTGGAGCATGCCCGAGGCGATCAACAGCACTAGCGACGAAGCTAAGAAGATGCAGAACATGGTCCTCTTCGATAAGTTCGATGAACCGTCGAAGGCCGCGTCACTGCAAATCGTTAAGTACAACGAAAGCCTGGGGCAACTCGATCCGTTTGAGATCAGCAAAGATAAAGGTGGTATGTGGAAGATCCCTTCCCACGATGATTACCCAGCCGACGCTGCCGAACAAGTCCGCGATGCTGCCACTCCGCTGATCGGACTCAAGAGCTTGGATGTGGTCACGATCAAGCCTGACGAACATGCTATGTACGGTGTGCTGAATCCTGACGACAAGAACCTCAAGGTAGGCGAAAGCGGCGTAGGCATGCTTGTTCGCGTTAAGGATTCGAGCGACAAGATCATCGCTGACCTAATCATCGGTAAAGAAGATAAGGGCCGCGAGAACCAACGTTTCGTTCGAAAGCCAAGCGAAGATGCGGTCTACATAGCTGAACTTTCGGTTGCCCCATTCACAACCGAGTTTCGCAAGTGGATTAAGGGCGAACTGCTGGGTGTGAAGTCCTTCGATATCACTTCGATTATGCTCCGCGACTATGCAATTCTGCCCACGCAAAACGGTGGCTATGGGATGCGCAAGAACTTTGACGCTGATCTTAGTTTCGACCCTACGAAGAGTGCTTGGTCGTTGGATCGTATGCTCACATTCGAAGATGGGCCTTCCGGAACCCCGGTAACACTCACACCTGAACAGGAACTTAAGGCCAGTAGCTTGAACGATCTGCGGACTGCTGTGCAAGGTCTTGAGATCGTTAATGTTCGTCGTAAGCCCAAGGGCCTTGCTGCTGACTTGAAGGCTGACAAGAGTTTGATGGAGAATAAAGAGAGTCTCAAGAGTCTCTACGACCAAGGCTTCTTTCCACAAGAAGGTCCAAACGGCCCAGAAATCTACGCAACCGGTGGCGAAACGATCGTCGGAACCCAGAACGGCGTTCAGTACGTTTTGCGGTTTGGTGAAGCCGTCGCCAAGCTAACTGGTGAAAGCGAAGACAAGAAGGAAGGCGAAATTGGCGGACTACAGCGTTACTTGCTGGTCACCGCCAAGCTCGATGAATCCAAGTTCCCGATTCCTGATATTCAACCGCTGCCAGAAACAATCGAGGACTTGAAGAAGCTCGAAGGGGCTGCGCAAGCAGCAGCGGCTCCAGCCGAATCTGCCCCCAGCAACCCGCCGGCAGATACCCCAGCGCCCGCCGCAGAAACTCCGAAGCCTGCCGAACCTGCGACCACACCTGCCGAGCCTGCCCCTTCGGACAAGCCTGCAGAAGAGCCAAAACCGGAAGAGCCCAAAGCAGAAGAACCGAAGCCAGAAGAGCCTAAGGAACCAGCTGCGGGCGATGAACCTAAACCTGAAGATGCCTTGAATTCTTGCGTCCCTCAAGATGCTGCTGCAACGCAAGAGCCGGAGAAGCCAGCGGCGCAAGAACCATCCGACAAGCCAGCTGAAGCTCCCGCCACGGATAAGCCAGCTACCGAACCACCAGCTACCGACAAACCAGCTACGGAAGCACCAGCTGCAGCAACGCAGACGCCAGATGCTAAGCCCGCTCCGAAGCAAGAGACAGAAGAAGAGCTTAAGGAACGGCTCGAAGCCACGCGTGAGCGTATTGCCAAAGAGAATCAGCGGAAGATTGATGATCGCAATGAAAAGATTGCTACTTCACGTAAGAAGGTCCAAGAGCTCAATGCTCGCTTCTCGGATTGGTATTACGTGGTTAGCGATACCGCTTACAAGAAGCTCAAGATTTCACGGGACCAATTGATTGTTCCCAAAGGAACCGGCAACAGCGCTCCACCCGCTGGTGGAGTTGGTCTGCCTCCAGGATTCCCAGGTGGTCTACCTGCCGGGTTCCCAGGCAACAACTAGCCCGTTGGTGCTTCTGTAGCACTGGCGGTCGCATTTATAATCATTGGCGGTCACATCTATATTCACTGGCGGTGGTCGCACTGGCGATCACTTGAGATGCTCCGCTAGTCGCACTGGTGGGGCGTGCTTGCCAAGCGCAACCGTTTACTGGTTGACTAGGTTGCTCTTCGAACCGCCCCGGGCCTTGCCAAGCATCTCATAGCTCCCATTTCCGTTCTTTCAGCGACTAACTGCACTGGCTTGTAGTTTCTCTCCGGGATTTGTTCGGCACCATGCGGTGTTTGGGATGGCTGGCACCACGCGATGCTTCGCATCATCATTAGCTAGCCTTTCCCGAGAGGACGCGTTAGGTGGCTGGCACCTTGCGCGAAAGGACGCGTTAGGTGGCTGGCACCTTGCGCGAAACATGCTGTTCCTCGCTCGCTTATTAGCTAGCCACTGCAAGGAGGGGCCTGGAAGACGATTGATAGCATAAGACGCAGGGGCGTTCTTGGTGGCTGGACCGCGTCAGCCGTGCGATAGGTGGCTGGCACCCTGCGCCGATTGGTGCCAGGCATCTTTCGGATTTGCATGCAAAACAGATAGGTGGTGGACGGCACTTTGTGGAGCGGGGCGAAAGCGACGCTAGCTGGCGTTCTAAGCAAGTACCTCGTCGACCACCCGCGCGGGGAGCACTCCGGTTAAGCGGAAGTCTAGGCCTTGGGCTCTGACTGTCAGGCGTTCGTGGTTCAGCCCAAGCTGATGCAGGAGGGTGGCGTGAATGTCGCGAACATGCACGGAATCGCCGGTGGGGCCGAAACCGAATTCGTCGGTTTCGCCATAGATCATGCCCGGTTTAAACCCACCTCCGGCGAACCACATCGTGAAGGCGTCTATGTGATGGTTGCGCCCCGTTGACTCGCGGACCTCTCCCATTGGCGTACGTCCGAATTCACCACCCCAAATGACGATGGTGTCTTCGAGTAAGCCACGACGCTTCAAATCAAGAATCAGTGCAGCCGACGGCTGATCGATTTCGCGGCTGATCGATGGAAGATGCTCTTCTAAGTTCTCCGTCGGACCGCCATGGTGGTCCCAGTTCGTGTGATAGAGCTGTATGAAACGAACGCCCCGTTCAACTAGCCTGCGGGCCAGCAAACAATTTCGTGCATAGCTGGATTCTTTGGGGTCTTTGATTCCATACATGGCCAATGTATCCGCGCTCTCACTGGCGGTATCCATCAAGTCCGGTGCACTGCTTTGCATCCGATAAGCCATCTCGTAGGCGTTGATGCGAGTCGAGATTTCGTCGTCGCCGGTGGCGCTTAAACGCTTTTGGTTGAGTTCACGGATGGCGGCTAGAACCTCGACTTGCTTTTCTTCAGTGACCGAAGAGGGCGTTGAGAGGTTTAGGATCGGTTCACCTTGATTGCGAAGTGGAACCCCTTGGTACGTGGTTGGCAACATACCACTGCCCCAGAGCACAGCACCGCCTCGAGGACCGCGCGGACCGCTTTGTAGCACAACAAACCCAGGCAGGTCATCACACTCACTGCCCAGTCCATAAGTCAGCCAGGAACCGAGGCTCGGACGGCCAAACTGCCCACTGCCGCAGTTCATGAATAACTTGGCTGGTGCATGATTGAACAAATCAGTTTTGCAGGTGCGAATGAAGGTGAGTTCGTCCACTATCTTGGCCGTGTGGGGCAGCAAGTCGCTGACCCAAGCGCCGTTACTTCCATACTGCCGAAACGATCGACGTGAACCTAGCAAGTTGGTACGATGGCTACTACCCATGAAAGCAAAACGCTTGCCTTCGAGATAGCTTTGCGGCATCGGTTGCCCATTGAGCTTGTTGAGCATCGGTTTATGATCGAACATGTCCAACTGCGAAGGACCGCCGGCCATAAACAGATAGATCACACGTTTGGCTCGAGCCGGGAAGTGAGGAGGCTTGGGTGCAAGCGGATTACCCGACACTGAGGCCTGTGATTCTCGCAAGCCAATCAAGTTTGCCAGTGCGATACTCCCCACTCCGACGCCGCAACGGCTGAAGAAGTGGCGTCGAGTCTCTTGTTGAAGTTCTGTGTTGTCGTTCATAGCCGATTGCATATTCATTCGCGGGTAACTGTCTCATCAAGGTTCAGTAATACTCGAGCGGCGCTTAGGGAATCCAGTCGCTTGAGGACTGCCAACTCATCGTCTTGCGGTGGCCGAGCAACGCATTGGCGAAAAGCGACTTCGATTCCATCGCGGTCGATGACTTTCTGCAGCGCACTTGCAAACTCGAAGAACGAGGCATCATTCATCAACGTTAAGGCTTGCAGGGGCGTATTACTACGAATGCGGCGTGTGCAACTGCTAAAACCTTCCGGCGCGTCAAAGACACTTAATGCAGGTGGAGGTGTTGCGCGATAGACAAATGTATACAGTCCGCGTCGAAAGCGATCCTCACCCTCGCTGACTTTCCAATCCCGTTTTACTTGCCCTTGGCCCATGACGCCGTTAGGAATCGGAGGATAAACCGGCGGACCACCGATCTTCTTGGACAGCAAACCGCTGGCAGCCAGCCCAACATCGCGCACAATCTCCGCGTCCAATCGAAGGCGACGCTGGCGCCCCAGCAAGTAGTTACCAGGATCCTTTTCCTGCAGGTCTTCGCGGTCTTCGGAAACCTGACGATAGGTCTTCGAGGTCACAATCCTCCGATGCAGTTCCTTCAAGCTCCAACCGCGTTCCATAAACTCTACAGCTAACCAATCCAGCAGCTCAGGGTGCGATGGTGGCGCGCCCTGCAGGCCAAAGTCGTTGTCTGTCTCCACAAGCCCGCGACCAAAATAATGCTGCCAAACTCGATTGACGATTACCCTGGCCGTTAGTGGGTTGTCTCGTGAAACCAACCAGCGTGCCAAGTCAAGTCGATTGAGCGATTCGTTGGTCGATGCAATCTTGGGAAGGATGGAGGGCGTGCCACAGTTCACCTCATCGGCAGGACGGGTAAAGTCGCCTTGGATGAAGACGGTTGTCTTGCGAGGTTTGGCCAGTTCTTGCATTACCAAAGTTGGCACACCCGATTCGAGCTGCTTGTCGATTTCTGCTAGTCTGGCTTGGATCTGCTTAAATTGCGCATGTTTCTCTGAGTTGAGTTCTGCTGGCCCTGCAGCAAAGAGACTAGTGAGTTGATCAACGCTGCGTTTCGAGCGTTCCGTATCCAGAATTTTGCGAAGCGGTTTCGAGAGTTGCTCCTTCTGCTCGACGGTAAGGTTGGCCTCCCAGGCTTGCAACTCGCCGTCGGCCATTTCTACGATCTTGCGTTGCTCACTGTCGAGCGACTTCTTTTCCGCTTGCAACTCGGTCACGTTCAACTTGGGATCGTAGACGGTTAAGTTGGGTTCTTCTTGATTGTTGAAAAATGCAAAGAACTGGTAGTATTCCTTTTGTTCAATCGGATCGAACTTGTGATCATGACACTGGCAGCATCCAATCGTTAAGCCGAGCCAAACGGTGCCGGTTGTGGCTACGCGGTCGAAGACGCTGTCGATACGGAATTGTTCGGGATCGATTCCTCCTTCTTGATTGATTTGCGTGTTGCGATGAAATCCTGTGGCAACGCGTTGATCTATGGTGGCTGACGGCAGCAGGTCGCCTGCTAATTGCTCAATTGTGAATTGATCAAAAGGCAAATCGCGGTTCAGGGCATCGATCACCCAATCGCGGTACTTCCAAATTTGACGCGGCGCGTCCACTGAGTAACCGTTGCTGTCCGCATATCGGGCTTGGTCAAGCCACCAACGTCCCCAGCGCTCACCGTAGTTCGGGCTGCGCAGCAGACGTTCGACCAGATCCTGGTAAGCTCGTTCGGGATCTTCTGCTGTTTGGGCGACGAAATCGTCAACCTCCTTGATTGTCGGCGGGAGCCCTATCAGGTCGAGGCTCAAGCGACGAATCAAAGTGATTGGATCCGCGGCACGCGATGGTTGCAGATTTTCGAGTTTCAAACGGTCGCGAACAAACGCATCGATCGGGTCGGAATGCGCGTCGCCAGCTTGAGGGTTGCCAGATTCAGGTCCAGGCACGGGTGCCTTCTTGGGTGGAACGAAGGCCCAATGAGCTTCGTATTTTGCCCCTTGGTCGACCCAATTCTGCAAAATCGTCTCTTGCTGATCCGAAAGTTGCTTGCCGCTTTCCGGCGGTGGCATCATTTCGCCTTCCTCGGTAGAGAGAATACGACGAATCAACTCACTTTCAGCCGCATTTCCGGGCTTGATTGCTGGATTTCCTGAATCCGCGTCCGCCAAGGCGCCATCACGATTATCGAGTCGCAGGTTGCCTTGACGTTTGGTTTTGTCGAAACCGTGGCACGCAAAACACTTCTCTGACAATATCGGTCGCACGTCGCGATTGTATTGCAACTCTTGGGCGGGTAACGCCGCGCTCAAGCACATGTACAGACTGGTGACGCATATCCAGAGTTGCGGGAGGTGATTTCTTGCCGAAAGCATGCTTGCCCAAGGAACAGTTGTGAGAGGAAATGCAGCAGCGGACTTCAAAATCCGTGGATTATCGAGAGTCGCTTGCAGCTCGAGGGAACGCGAAGCGGCCCCTAAGGCTGGTTGGATGAGCCTTGAAACCGCCACGCTGGTCCTATTATACACCAGCAGAGTCAAGATCGCGATTTGGCCAAGTTGGCTACTGGAAAAGTCGATTTGTGGCTGAGCCTTAGTAACCCGAAGCATTCGTTTTGATGCTGCGAGTTTCTGGCTTTCACAACCCGAAGCGTCAGCGAGGGACCGACTTACGGCGTTGACTTGACGATGCAGGCTGGTCCCTCGCTAACGCTTTGGGTTAAGAAAAACCAAGCCAAAACTTCCTCCGGATCGCTTCAAGGCATCAATCAGCGCTACACCAAAAAGCATTACCGAGGGAGTTCTGTATTCCTACGCTCGTATCCTGTCGGGTTACTACAATCTCCACCTCACGGTTCGAAGCGACTTTTCCAGCAACCCGCCTGATCAGTCGAAACCTCCTGCCCTGTAAGTCAAAATCGACCCAGGCATCTGTTGCGGCCCGCAACTCGTGTGGTACATTATCGCCGTCTGAATGGGCGGATTGCAAAGGTCACTTTGCCAACTCTCTGAAGACACTGGATGATTCGTTGATTAAAAAGCAGCAATGCTAGGTGTTAAACTTGGCCAGAGATTTCCTGAGCGACATCTTGGTCGGATTGCGTGCACCGCTTGCTGTTACCATTATCGAACAAGCCAGGATGTTTGAACTCTGCTCCCAATCACTATTCACGTCTTTTCGCATCCCACTGTTCCTATGTTGCTCGGGCTAACTATTCTGCTCGTGCTGCTAGCATGGACGCTAGGCAACACCATTGTGCGTTCGACAGATCGATCGACGCTTGATGCTCATACAGTCCGATCGCAGCGCAATTCATTTGTGTTGCGAGCGGTGATGTATCTGCGATCAAAGCGGTCGACGAAAATGTCCTGCGCGATTGAAATGTTGCGTCACCTTGACTTGCAACCTGCACTTGCGACCTCATTGCCACTCGGCGATGTGGTTGTTCCTGTGGTTGCTACGACCAGCTCCTTCTCAGAAAGTTCTGCTGCGCTCATTGGTCGGAACTTGGTCGGCTACAGCCGTCACCCAAGTTTTACGGCTCGCGATGGGTTTGAATCAACTCGCCATTCACTGCTGCACTTGCGCGGTATGTTCGGCTGACGTGGATTGTTGCTGGCCGTTAACTGCGATGGCAGTGGATGGCGTTAGCTGAGCAGTGTTCAACCTCCTGTTGTGCGTTCTATGCAAACAAAGTGAGGCTTCAATTGGACACTTATCTAATTCTTGACAGCGGTCTCTTGGCGGCGGGCGAGTACGGCTCAACCGCTATCTTGATCGCCGCGCTAGTCGGTCTGGGACTTGGTGGTGCAGCCATCAAGTTTTTTGACATTCTGCGCAAACGTGACATCAAAACTCAAGCTCAAGCGATGCTCGATCAAGCCAAGGCCGACGCAAGCAACGTCATTCGCTCTGCAGAGCTAGAGGCCAAAGAAAAAGCACTTCAGCAGAAACAAATGATGGAGTCGGAGGTTGCCAAGCTGCGTGAGGCGGTTCGTAAGAAAGAGTCCGCCCTTGATCGACGCGAAGAAACCTTGATGCAGTCGGCTGAAGATGTGAAGAAGCAGGAGAAGATGGTCGAAGCCAATCAGCGCCGCGCGGCTGAGAAACTTGCTGAAGCCACCAAACGCTCGGAAGAGATGCAACGCATGCTTCAGGAACAAACTCAACAACTGCAGCGTATCAGTGGCTTGAGTCGCGAAGCTGCCGAGTCGCAATTGATGACCTTACTCGAAAAAGAACTATCGCAAGATGTTGGTAATCGCATCCTGAAGCACGAACGTCGCGTCAACGAGATTGCCGAGCAGAAATCGCAAGAGATTATTCTGACCGCGATGCAACGTTACGCATCCGCACATACCGCTGATAGCACTACAAGCACAGTAGATATTCCGAACGACGAAATGAAGGGCCGCATCATTGGTCGCGAAGGCCGCAACATTCGGGCGTTCGAAAAAGCCACCGGCGTGGATGTGATCATCGACGATACGCCAGGTGTGGTGATCGTCAGTGGGTTTGATCCAGTACGCCGTGAGATTGCCCGGCAATCGCTCGACAAACTGATCGCTGACGGCCGCATCCACCCCTCGAGAATCGAAGAGTTGGTTGCACAGACTGAAAAAGAGATTGAGGCTTTCATTCGCCGTAAAGGACAAGAGGCACTGGAAGAAGTCAACATTGGCTCGGCTCACGAGCGTGTCGTCTATCTGCTTGGCAGATTGCATTTCAGGACCAGCTTCAGCCAAAACGTGCTGCGTCACAGTGTTGAAGTCGCTTTTTTGTCGGGCATGATGGCTGAAATGATTGGCCTCAAGCCTGATCTGGCTCGACGCGCAGGCTTGCTGCACGATATCGGCAAAGCGGCTGACCATGAGTTGGAGGGTGGGCATCCCAAGATCGGCGCAGACCTACTTAAACGGCATGGCGAAAACGAAACGGTTGTGCATGCTGCATTGGGACATCATGATCAATTGACCACGGAGTATCCGTACACGTTGCTTGTTGCTACAGCTGACGCATGCAGCGCGTCGCGCCCCGGAGCACGCCGCGAGTCGCTTGAGCGTTACATCAAACGCATGGAGGAGTTGGAGTCGATCGCTCGCGGATTCGAAGGTGTTGAGCAAGCGTTTGCGATCCAAGCCGGTCGCGAATTGCGTGTCATCGCTAGTGCTCGTGATACGGATGATGCCAAGGCGGCCAAGATCTGTCATGACATTGCCAAGGCTTTCGAACAACAGTTGACTTATCCTGGCGAAATCAAAGTTACTGTGGTCCGCGAGGCACGCTTTATTGAGGTTGCACGGTGAGTGCTCCTCAATTACCACCGCCACCTAAGCCCCATTGTCTACGATTGGTGTTGGTGGGAGATGTTGTCGGCAAACCTGGAATGCGTATCGTTTGCGATGCGGTCCCGTGGCTCCGGCGTGCAATGTCGATCGATGTCGTAATCGTAAATGCAGAGAACGCGGCGGATGGTTCTGGCCTACGCTGCGTTGACTATCGACGACTGATCGAGCGTGGAGTGGACATCGTCACCTTAGGCGATCATCTCTATCGCAAACGAGAAATCATGGAACCGCTGACGAATGAAAACAACATCATTCGTCCTGCCAACTTGCCTGAGCGTGCGCCCGGCCGCGGCTCAACGGTCTTCACTGCACGTGACGGCATATTAGTGGGCGTCACAAGCTTGATTGGCCGCGTGTTCATGAAGCCCGTTGATTGCCCGTTTCACGCGGCGGATCGCGAGTTGTCTGCGTTCGATCCTGCGGTCAAAATTCGTATGGTTGACTTTCATGCGGAGGCGACCAGCGATAAGCAACTCATGGGGCGTTACCTGGATGGCCGCGTGTCCGCGGTTCTCGGCACTCATACCCACGTCGCGACGGCTGATGAGCAGATCTTGCAAGGCGGAACGGGCTTTCAGTGCGATGTAGGCATGACAGGTCCGTTTGACAGTATCCTCGGTCGCAACACCAGCGCGGTGATGGAAGCCACTTTACATGGAGTCCCAGTTCCCTTTCAAGTTGCCGTGGGAGACGTGCGTTTGAATGGTACTTGGGTCGACGTCAATGTGGAT
The DNA here is from genome assembly GCA_033761895.1 of Pirellulaceae bacterium. GTDB lineage: Bacteria > Planctomycetota > Planctomycetia > Pirellulales > Pirellulaceae > Aureliella. The sequence continues at coordinate 17,933 of JANRMD010000518.1, forward strand.
AGCGGCGTTTGTGAAGCCATCGGCCGCATTAACGTTCGTGAAGATCGGATCAAGAGCTTCAATGAGCAAGCGAAGTCGCGTCCTATACCCTTGTAGTCGCCCTCTACCCTTGTAGTACTGTGTGTGCGTCGACGGAGCGGACGCGGATGTAAGGTACTGCTGCAGTCAAAATGCACATGAGGTACACAAAGATCGAACTAGCGAAAACCAATTGAAGAGGAATGACGATTGGGGCCCGCGGTGTATCAAAGTTCGTTTGGATTAACCAAGTTATCACCAGACCAATCGATATTCCACAAACGGCAATTCCTGAGGCTTGGCCCATCAGGATCGAGATAATCTCCCACTCCCGGGCTCCCAGTGCCTTTAGAGTTGCGAACTCGTTGATCCTATCGAGCACCATTGCGTAGAGTATTTGTGCGACCATCGCCAAGCCGACGAGCAGTCCGAGCATAGTTGCCGCCCCAAAGCTAATTCCGATTCCGGTTCTTGTCATCCAGAAGTCGACCGAAACTCCAGCGTAATCTGAGGCGGTCATGGCTTGAGCGTAAGGCAGTCTTGAATTGATCTCTTTACATACCGCCTTGATGTCCGCCCCTGGGGCAACTCGCACCAAAAAGTAGGAACACATTTCGGGATCTTTACCCGAAAATCTCGCGGCCGTTTCGAGTGATGTAAACACGTAGGGCGCTACCAAGAAACTTAACACGCCGTGGCTCAGCCCAACAACGCGCGAGCGGAGTCCACCGATCTCGCGATACTCGCCGATTTGCGGATTAGCGAGCTTATACGCATCGCAATCATCGACGATGATTCCGTCATCTTGGGTGAGCTCAAGATCTTTTGCTCCCGGGCTATTCCAGAATTGCCCCATCACAGCATCTCGGTCCGAGCCGATCACTACAACGGACTCGAAGGCACCATCCGGCAGTGTCATGTCGGTGAAACCGATGATGAGCGGAACTGCGCGTTCAACACCATCCACTCCTCGAACTCGGTCAATCCAACGTTTGGGGATATCATGAGGGAAGTCGACGTTGTGCATTCCTTTGTAGCCGACCCAGATGTCAGCTTGTCCGCGATCAACGAGGATGCTCGCTTTACCGATCAGCCCAAGGAATAAGCCTCCTTGGACATTCGCTAGGACCACAGAAAACGTGACGCCAATGATGCCTGCGATTAATTTTCCTCGGTCAGACGCGAGCGTCTTGATCGCTAGTCTTATGAGCAAAGCCTACCCCTTTGGAAATCGCCGTCGACCAGATCAACGACCTACTTACCTCATTCCTTTGCTTCGGCATCCGTAGGCCTTACAATTACCAACACTGGGAAACTGTCCTGTAAAGATGCAGCTAACGCGGCGACTTTAACTGTCTTTGCGGATGTATCACTGATGCCGACTCTAACGAGCTCCTTGGGACAAAGCCTAGTGGAGCGTCAAACTTAAATATTAGGATTAGCCGCAGTGCGCTAGCACCGGTTACCGCGGCGAAAACCGGACGCTAGCGCGTTCCGGCTGATATTACAAACCCTAAAATTAAGCTGTGACAATCCACTAGTTTCCACGAAGTTACTTTCGATGACCAACCAAGTGATACTGCCGACGGTAAGTGCCCATGACGACCGAGAACTCGATGTCGTATGGTGGCTGACGAGAGTCATCGCCATCGTGGTTGTCGCTGCTGGTTTGCTTATGCCTGAGTTTTACGCTTGGACTGGGGCTGACCAGAGTCGCCCAGCGCCGGTTGTAGGTTGGATTGCCTTGGGAATTCTCATCGCTGATGGACTTGTGTTCATCCTGCTCGTCAGGCTGCATTACACCCACGTGGTTAAAGCACCAGTTCGCTTCAAGCGATGGCGATTCAGCCTGTTCCACATCTTGGTGGCCACGACCATTGTCGCAATCTTTTTGATGTTGGCTCGCAGCACGTCGATGCAGATCACTTGCTGGGCGCTTCAGGTTGCGGTCGCGTGCTGGGGGATATGGGTTGCGGTAAAGTTTCATTGGACCCGAGCTTGGATCGCCTGGATTGCGATATTGCAGTTCGCCCCGTTACTCTGGGTCTTTCGCCACGCAAGCATTCTCGGGCCAAGCCCAGAACTACTCGCGATCTTCACGGGGCTTCCTAGCCTAGTACCAGTCGCGTTTATCGTCCCTGTGAATCGAGAGAGTTTGCAATGGTTGACAACATTCCTGACGACCGCCGAGTTTGCCACCTGTGTGTGGTTGAGCTATTTAGGCTCGAAGCGCGCGCTCACGGGTGGAATTGTCGTAGCAACCCTCGCCCTCTTTAGCTCATTTGTGTTCCATGCGTTAGTGAGGATGTGATCGTGACTTGATGACTTTGCTTTGTAGCAACGGAACTCGCAACGGAACTCTACTGAGAACTTTCACAACATGCACTAGGTAGCAAAATGCGTCCCTATCTCACCACCATCATTCTGCTGAGCTTGAGCAATGTGTTCATGACATTCGCTTGGTACGGACATTTGAAGAATCTCTCCGGCAAACCGTGGATCATTGCAGCCCTGGTTAGTTGGGGCATCGCTTTGTTCGAATATCTGCTGCAAGTTCCCGCGAATCGCACGGGAGCCACTGTGATGTCCGTCGGCCAACTCAAGATTCTCCAAGAAGTGATCGCGCTTTCGATTTTTGTCCCTTTTTCCTATCTTTATTTAAAGGAAAAACTGTCGCTCGATTATCTATGGGCTGGGCTCTGTATTCTAGGAGCCGCCTTTTTCATCTTCCGTCGACATTGGAACAGCTAACAGATGCCGCCCGCGATTTCTGAAACAAGTCGGTTCGAAGTCGCTCAGCATCAATCAAGTCGGTCAATACGTCGTCAAGTATCGGGCTTTCGAGGTCGAGCAGTTCTAAGCGTGGTGTTAGTGCTGTTGCTCGCCGCCACATGGCGACTTTACCACGTGATGCCACCGGTGGATCTGAAGGCTCGCTTTGACGCGCGACGGCCCTTTGTTTACTGGTTAAGCGATAGCCAAAAGGAGTAAACCAAAAGCATTCCATCAGTAGCCGACTACAGATTTCTTTTCCACTGCAGATAAGCCGCGAGAAAAAGATGCCCATCAGGCAGTGGCTTTAGCGGTTCAACTGACCTGGCCTCGATCCGGTATGTCTTTCCATTGCGTTCGATCACCATATCGATTCCGTAGCGATCGTCGACGGCTTGTTCAACGTCCACTACAGTCACAATTTCGCCGGTCACTTTCGCTTGCCATGGGCAGATCAATTCATCGTAGAGCGCACAGAATAGCCCCGTCGCTTGTTCGTCCTCCCCATAGCAGTCGGTAGTCGCTTGTTCATAAGCGGCATCGATGTCTGCCTGATTCAACTCTTCGTACCACTTTGGAGCTTTCGTATCCCGTTTGCTACTAGCCATTTCGAATTTCTTGTTCTCGTGTGCGTCGCGTCCTTCGCTGCTGCAATCAACTGGGCGGCAGTACTTTACTGCTGAGCAGCCTATTGTAAGCAGCGAAGCGGTTGGCGCGAGCTAGAGTACTTTTGCGAGTTTGTGGCTACAGTTTCCTAAAGCTCGCGTAAGTGACGTTGCCATCGATCGTGTCGTTCCGCTGAGCATGATTGCCACGGACGACTATGTTACGCAGTTGCAAGGGTCCGCGTATTACGAGACTTTCCCGTGCGCCGGTTGGTGGCGTATCACCAAAATCCAAACTTAGGTCGCCATTCCAATTTTTGAGGAAGCGGTCTGCATGCAGAAAGGACAGGCTATCACGGCTGGCCCCCAGAGAGACTCGAATGGTGCGTATGCCTGCCAGTTCAAAATTCTGTGCACCGCCGCCGGTCGAACCGTTCGCGTTCACTCTACCCGTCGAGTTTGAGACACGGACCCATAAACTGCCATTGGAGCGACGATTGAAGAAGACGCCAACATTCTCGATGGCGCTGCCCCCGGTGATTACCAAAGTGCTGCCTTGTATGACTGCTGTGATGTCCCCTGCCTGAGCGGAGCCAGTTAGTGTCATCAAAGCAATTCCCACAACAACGGGAATTAACCAACCCCTAGACTTTGCGTTCAAATACTCCGATACCTTGGAATTCCCTAAGCTCATTCTTTGCCCTCTTTCGTTTGGAGTGCAGGCGACCCGATAAAACGGGAACAACTTCAGTTCCCACCTGCAAATAGATTCCAATCGAAAATGCCCTAGGACATCGAATTCTGGATTTTTTTTGACTCAACAATCGCGTGGGTCGCTCACTCGTACTCGATGTGAGCCGAATGTTACTGACAGATGTAAGCTTAGCCGAGGCTTGCGGGGGACTTCTGCCCAAACGCACGGCGTAGTGGGCGAACAAGTGCGAACAAACCAAACCCGGCGATGATCATTAAGGACGACGGTTCAGGAACTGCCGCAGGCGGAATAGGGTTGCCATAGAAGCGAAATATCGGTGCAGCAAACGGATTGTTGGGGACGTTGGGATCACCCGTTGCCAAGGGAACAAACGTCGAGAAGCTTGAACCAGTTCCAAAATACCATCCGTTGAGGAATTCAGTTCCAGGCGGTTGGCCTTGGCCGAAATTATTGTTGATTGGCTGGACGATGTTAATGCCAAGGCCGCGGATATTCTGCAAGCCAATAAAGTAGTTCTGCCCAGCTGCCAGAGTAAATTCGGGGAAGGAGATTCCCTGAACGCCACCGCCGTTACCCACGTTAAACGAACCCGACTCCAAGAGCGATCCGCCTGAACCTGGATGGGCATCCCAGATAGAGAGAGTCACTGGGCGGCTGAACGCACCGGCATTGGGAACCGCGCGAAACGTTGTCTCAATACGATCGAGATTGTAGGCTGTGGTGGGCGAATAGAACCAACCAAGATTTAAATCCGTACTTGTTTCATCGAAGAATACAAAGAACCCTGGAGTCGCATTGCCGTTGATGTCATCCAGAAGGACACCTGCCTGCGACGAGGAGGTCCTACCCGCGAGGGTAATCACCGCGGCAATTAACAGACAAATCGAATACTTCATTTCTTACTCCCGTTGTTCAAAGCGTCCTCGCGGTTCTTGATTGCGCATGGCACGATGCCGAAATGCGAGCATGTCAAAGCACATACTTGCAGTCGCAACCTCTACCTCCAGATGTTGTCCTCTGCCAGAAGTGCTGTTCGCAATGCGATGTATTGCCAAACATAGAGTGCGCAACTTTCAGAATCCTTTCACCTTTTCTGATAACTTGAAAGAAACTAGACTCAAACTTGAATGATTAGATGAATCCATATGGAATCTTCATGACTGATACGCCGTTAAGTTTGTTGCATCGTCTGAGTTCCCAGCCGCAAGATTCGGACTGGCAGCGGTTGGTTGATATCTACACACCGCTGATCAGGCGATGGTTAGCCAGCTACGGAGTGGCCGAGGGTGAGGCGGACGATGTGATGCAAGAGGTCTTTCAAACGCTGCTGGTTGAGGTTGGTCAATTCAAGCATAATGGCCATACTGGCGCCTTCCGTCGTTGGCTGAGGTTGACGATTGTGAACCGCTTGAAGGGCTTTTGGCGAGCTCGGAAAATGGAGTCGCTGACCAATTGTGTCGATAGGGATCAGATTCTCGAGGCCATGGAGGATCCATCGAGCAATCCCAATCTGTTTTGGGACAAGGAGCACGACTCGCACGTTGCCAACGCCCTCCTGCAATTGGTTGAGCCTCAATTTACAGTTTCGACTTGGCAAGCTTTTCGTTTGCAAGTCATGGAGGGCGTCAAGGCAAGTGAGGCTGCACAGCAACTTGGAATCTCCGTCAATGCAGCCTTGATCGCCAAGTCGCGAGTCATGAAAGCGCTGCGTGAGGAGGCGTTGGGCTTGATTGAGTTTGAATGAACTGAGGTAGATTCACGCCATATTGTCTGAAAGTATTCGATGATTTGCGCACTTCAAGATTGAGGTCGAATTCAGAACCAAGGGCCGCAAGCGTGACTAATTCAATCGACGACGAGATCCTGGCTGGAACGCATCCGACCCATGAGCAACTGGAACGCTTCGCCCTTGGCGCACTTGAGTCAAACCAAGCTTCCAAAGTGGAAACGCACATTGCTGGATGCGAAACGTGCTGCAAGTTGCTGGATGCGACGCAGAGTGACAATATGCACAGTGATAAACTGATCGATCTGCTTCGCAAATCTACTTCATCCCCGTCTCCGTCGAACCTTCGACTGATTGCAGGGTACCAAATTCTGGATGAACTCGGACGAGGCGGTATGGGCGTTGTCTATCGAGCGTTGCAGCCAGCTTTGCGTCGGCAGGTGGCGCTAAAGATGATTGCTCAAGGAGTTCATGCAGGTCAATCAGAACTCATGCGTTTTCGACGCGAAGCAGAAGCGACTGCGGCCTTGCATCATCCCTATATCGCGCAGGTCTATGACGTAGGGGAATTAGACGGCCAGCCGTACATTGCCATGGAACTAATTCAGGGCCGTGCATTGTCGGAGCACCTGCTATCACAACCACTGAGGTTCGAAGAGGCGGCGCGGTTGCTCGTCAGGCTAGCGCAAGCCATCCAACATGCGCATGCAAGCGGAATTGTTCATCGCGACTTGAAGCCGCAGAATATCTTGCTCGAGAGTTTCCCAGACGACATACGAGAGTCTGACGAGTTGCGTCCAAAGATTGTCGACTTTGGCCTCGCAAAACGTATCGAACCATCGGCGACGGTGACCTCAACGGGTATCATCGTCGGTACGCCCAGTTATATGTCACCCGAACAAGCGACAGGCAATAACGCTTTAGTAGGACCGTCCACTGATATCTATGCCCTGGGTGCCATTCTCTATGAGGCACTTGCAGGTCGACCACCCTTTAAAGGTGTCAGCCCAATCGAGACACTCACACAGGTTCGAACTGCTGAACCAGTCAGACCTAGTGTGCTTCGACCTGGACTACCTCGAGACCTGGAAACGATTTGCCTCAAGTGTTTGCAGAAATCACCCAAGGATCGCTACTTGGCGGCGACCGATCTCATAGAAGATCTCGATCGATTCTTGGATGGACGCCCCATTCTGGCTCGACCAGTCGGGCTGACAAGAGCAACTTGGAAGTGGACCAAGCGGCATCCTGCAGTGGCCGCTTTGATTGGAGTGATCATTCTGGCAAGTGCAAGCCTGACCACCCTTGGACTGGTATATAACGCCTCGCTCCGAAATGCTCTAGGCGTAGCCAAAACAGAGCAAGCTCGCGCGGACGAGAATTTTCAGTTTGCCTTCCAAGCCGTAGAACAAATGCTCGAGCGAGTTGGATTTGCTCAGTTGGCCGACACACCAGAAATGGAAGGCATTCGCGAAAAACTACTTGCAGAGGCCGTTGAGTTCTATTCGAAAATGCTTGATGACCAACCGCGGGCGGATGTCGACTCGCGCAGACAATACTACAACGCGATGACGCGACTGGGGAAAATCCAATGGACGCTGGGGGATAAGGATTCGGCCCTTAGGAATTTGGATCAAGCTATCGTGGCACAACAAAGTTTGTCTGCACAATATCCGGAGCGTTACGATATCCAACACGAGTTCGCGGTCAGTCACATCAACAAAGGTATGGTCACGCAAGATGCGGCTGACTTTCGTCATGCGATTGATGTCCTGCAAGGCATCAGTGAGGCATACCCCATTTGCAAACGCGAACTGGCTCAGGCCATCAACAACCTGGCAAATGTCACCGCTTCGATCGCAGAACGCGAACGATTGCATCTCCGTGCGCTTGAACTTAGGCAAGAGTTGTTGCAAGCTTCACCCGACGATTCATCCCTGTTGTATGGGCTAGGCGAAACTCAGCATAACTTGGGTTTCCTTTACAACACGACAGGTCGCACCGCTGAGTCAGAATCGGCTTACCGTGAAGCCTTGCGGGTTTTCGAACGATTGGTCAACCAACACGATAGCGTCACCGACTATCGCAACGCGCTAGCAGAAAGCATGACTCACATAGCCAGTGTCGTTCATACTCTTGGGCGGACCGATGAGGCGATCACGCTTATCGAACGTGCGACTGACATTAGAAAGCTCTCCGCAGCTCGGTTTCCGAAACTGCCCGCCATGCGTGAAGCAGTAATCCGCGGCCTGCTCACCCAAGCGGCCTTCCTGATTCAGACGTCACGATTTGCACGCGCGTCGGAGGTGTCTCATGAAGCTGTCGAGATGGCGATAGAGCTAGCCCAAAAATTCGATGATGCCAGCCATCAGCTCGTGGAGGCCGGCAGTTTGACCATCCTCGCAACTGCACTCTCGGGTGAACTGAAAATGGCAGAAGCCAGAGAGACATTTGAGCGAGCCAATTCGATCTATGAAGCACTTCTGAAGGCTGAGCCGACGAATCCCGGCTATCGAACAGAAGCTGGTGTGCAGTTTATGAACTTCAGCAATGCACTGCGACAAGAAGACCCCAAGCGAGCGGCCGAGTTCAACAATCGTTCCACTGCGTTGCTCGAACAGCTTGTCGAAGATTTCCCACAGCGAATCGACTTCCAGTCTTACTTATTCAATGCACACGGCGCTCGCGCGACGACTTACGAAGTACTTGGTGACTATCGCGAGGCGGTGGTTTCTTGGAATCGAGCGTTGCAGTTGGCGCCACCCGAGCAGAGTCGCGACATCGGAATTCTCAGAGCACTCGCGCTTTCCCGCAGCGGGGACCATGCCCTGGCCACCGAGGCCTGCAAGACACTCATTAAGGAACAAGGGATAAGTGGCTTAAACCTATATAACCTTGCCTGTGTTTTTGGTGTAGCAGACAAGGCAAGCAAACAGGCTGACGAGTCCAATGCGGCGGAGAAAGTTGCTGAAGATTATTGCACGCTAGCTATTGAGCTATTGAATCGGAGCGAGACCATTGCCTTTTTGCGAGTTACCGAGAGTCGACAGCAGTTGATGGTGGACGCCGATCTCGAAACCATTCGCGCTCACGCAGCCTTTGCCGCCCTACTAGAGCGACTCGACGCGCCTCAGGATTAATGAATGCAAAAGGCAGCAGGAAGGTCTCACGCGCCGATTGCGACCAGCATGCCCAGGTGGGTCGCTCCTGCCAGGTGCGACCTGCACTTGCATGTGCGATCATGATGCGGGCAGCAAAAGGTGGCTGGCACCTAACGCAGGGCAGCAAAAGGTGGCTGGCACCTAACGCAGGGCATCGATAGATAGGTGGCTGGCACCTTGCGAGTCCCCAGCGTTGCCCATCCAGGATTTGCTAGCAATATTCGCAAGATGGTGGCTGGCACCTTACGCAGAGACTCCTCCAGACAGATGATAGGTCGTCGATAGGTGGCTGGCACCTTGCGCGGCACGGGTGGGTGGGTGGAGGTAGGGAGGCGTTTCACCGCGGAGCGGTCTTGAGACAATAGCCGGTGGTAAGCGGAGCGCCACCACCGGAATGCTAGCGGAGTGGGTGACTGATCCTGAAGGGATCACAGAATCGGGATGAGCGTGGTTTGCGCGTCAACTCTGCGATCCCTTCGGGATCGACGCTCACGCGACCACCCCAACCGGTGGTGGCGCTCCGCTTACCACCGGCTATTGGCTTGGATCCCTTCGGGATGGTGTGGTCGGGCGTAAGGTGGCTGGCACCATCTGACACTTGGCAAACCCAGCTCGACAATGTACGCTTCGTTAGTAACCCATCATTGCCGACGAAAACGCTAGCAAAAACCACACATTTGTCGGCTGTGTCTCCAGATGATGGCTGGCACCTTACGGAGTACCGAGTGAGTGGGTGGGGCTCAGAGTGATAGCTTTCAAAAGGTGGCTGGCACCTTACGCTCCCAAATGATTGCTGCTGGCACCCCATGGCTTGCGCCTTACGCTCCACGGGGCATTTGAGCAGCGCGTCTGTGGCAGAATTGCGGAGCAATGGAAGGCGAAAGCCTGGGATGCCAGTCCCAGGTTAAAACGAAGCGCAATGAGATAGTCGCGGAGCGACGGCAGGGAGTTGGGTTAACTCTGCCCTGCGAAATTACATACGGCTACCGCTATGTTCACAACAATGTGGTCGTCAACCAAGGTTTGGTTGGTTGAATTCCGACGGGTCAGCTACAGATAAGAAGCTAAGACTAAGAAGCTACAATTGGGACAATTGTGCGACAATCATGCGCAAGTCCCCAGTATTGGTACTCGCCTTTTGAGGTTCGCTTTTGGGGGATTGTCCACGATCCAGTCTTCCAAGCACAAGAACTATCCATGCCAGAAGGCTGCTACATGCTAACTGCGATGGATTGACGATTCCCGGTATTGTGTATCCCATCGAACCAGAACTCTCTGTTTGCAAAATTGAAGTGGACTCAATACGGAATTGGTTGGTGACTTTCTATACAATCGTGCTAATTGCAAAACGATTTTGATGTTGATTCCACAGGTAATTGGGCCATGCAAGTAGCAGAGGAGCCATGAATGCGCGGACCATCCCCCGATGAACCACACCCGATGGCAGGCTTCCCGCAGGTCGGGTTTCTCAAGCCTCTGGTCACGAACCCTAATATCGAGGTTGGCGACTACAGCTACTACGACGACCCTGAAGGACCGGAGCTGTTCGAGTCCAAGTGCGTGCTGTACCACTTCCCCTTCATTGGCGACAAGTTGGTGATCGGCAAGTTCTGTGCATTGGCTCGTGGGGTAAAGTTCATCATGAACGGAGCCAACCACAAGATCAGCGGATTTTCGACTTATCCCTTTTACATCTTCGGCAATGGTTGGGAGTCGGTTACCCCGCAGCCCGGTGACTTTCCGTACAAGGGCGATACGGTCATCGGCAGCGACGTGTGGCTTGGGTACGACGTGTTGGTGATGCCTGGAGTGAAGATAGGTGACGGCGCTATCGTTGCCGCCCGGTCGGTTGTGGTGAACGATGTTCCGGCTTATTCGGTTGTCGGGGGCAATCCGGCCAAGGTCATCAGGCAACGATTCCCCGATGAAGTGGTCAATGATCTGATGACAATTAGATGGTGGGACTGGCCGGTGGACAAGATCACTCGAAACCTGTCCGCCATTGTCGGCGCTAATGTTGCTGCTCTGGAGAATGCAAAATGACGCAAATCGGTTTACGATTTCGCCTTGGCGGCCGCACCACGCTTGCCGGCCTCCGGTTTTTTCTTCTCTCTGGGATTGCCCGCCTCGGACTCCGTTGCGGATGTTGCATCGCCACCGAGGTTCGCAACATCGAACACTCGCACTGGACCGCCCTGTGGGGCATAAGCAACACGGTGACCGTCGCCGGAGATTGCTATGCGCGAGTCACCCTCCGAGCCAAAGTACACCATGGAACCAATATCTCCGCGCGGGGTTTTCCCAATGATCCTTGCCCCTGGCGTGTAGGACTCGGGAGCGAGTTCCACTCTCCCAAGAACTGCTCGGTCCCGGACGTCGAACAGCACGAGTCGGTTCTCCCGTTGCGACTTCTCTGGGATGTAACGCACTAAGTGGATGACCAGTCGGGTGCCATCGGCGCTCATTGCGCTTAGTTTCTCCTCAAACCCGGTCGGCGGATCGGTCGAGGCGCGTTTATAGGGCAGTTGGAAGGATGACTTGCGTTCGAGGGTCGAAGCGTCCCAGTTTTCAATAGCCGTACTGTTGTTGGCTAAAATGCGGCGTCCGTTTGGCAGCCAGTGGATTCCCTCGAAGAAATTGGAACTCCGGAGCTGCCTGTTTAAGCGGGGAACAACGTTGGGTGGGTCGGAGCCTTCCTCGAGTTCGAGCATGTGGAGGGGATAGGATTCGCGGACGACGGCAAGTCGTCGGGCGTCGGGTGCGAAGACGAGATTTGAAACCTCGTTACCGCTCCAGGTCTCCTCGTTGGCGTCCCCGGGCAGCCGCCACCGTAGCTTACCCGATCGCACTTCCCAGACGCTGATTTCGCCAACCGGGAACGGCTTGACGGCATTCTGAAAATCCTTATCCATTTCGTTTGAAGCAATTGCCACGAACCGACCGTCCGGCGAGACTGCCGCGGCGGTGATGCGTCCGAACTGCGGCCCCATGATTGGCCCGCCGATCGACTTGCCAGTGTCGCAGTCCCATGCCTGTAGCTGGGTCCGGCCACCGGCGACGGCGATCTTGCCGTTAGGGGTCATCTTCGCAATCCCGAAATGATCCTCTAATGGTGGTGGGCTCGGCAAGTTGATTATCGTGGTGGGTTGGCTTGCGGCCCAGAGGATGACTTTTGGGCCGACATTAAGAATAACAAGCCTCGAGCCATCCTTCGAGAATGCCATCTGTTTGACGGTCATCTTCTCATCGAGGACCGCTAGCTCCTTCGCACTAGGTCCAGCTGCTATCGCATTTGTGAACTCGAACGCCGCAAGCAGCAACAAGCCGGCGATCTGTGACAGAGGCTCTTTCAAGATTATTCCTTTCAATGGGTTCGAAGAAGGTCTCACTATTTAAACTCCGCTGCCTCAACACCAGCTGCGCGCGGGTGACGCTGTGTGGGTTAAGTTCCTGACTCGTTGGGACCAGTCTACCATGAGCGATTTCTGTTCACGCGACGCGACGTGTGGTTGGTGCCACCCACGAAATGCATCTCGTATTTCTACAGCAACCGGTATTTGACTTTTGCGAATCGTTGTTTTTCAACCCTCACAGGAAGTGATTCTAGATTGCTGTGGCGTGGCTGTTGAATCACCAACAATGCGGCGGCGGCAGAAAGAGGCGTGGCAAAATAATGCACGTGGGCTAGTTGCGACCGGGCTTGGGAGCCGCCACAATGGCGGGTTTTCTGAGTCGGATACCGCAGCCAATCGAGTCAAAAATGCTGGCGAAGTTGAATACGCTCTCGTTGCTTGGAATTGAAGCTCTGCCAGTCGAAGTCGAAGTGGACGTGTCGTCGGCGCCACTTCCGAAAACAGTACTCGTCGGCCTGCCTGAACAAGCAGTCAAAGAGAGTATCCATCGCGTTGAACGAGCTATCGTCAACAGCGGCTTCATGCGACCGAATGATCGCGTGGTCGTAAACCTGGCACCTGCCGAACTGCCAAAACAAGCGGCTTCGTTTGACCTGCCGATCTCCTTGGGAATACTCGCGGCCAGCGGGCAATTTCAATCGGACAAATTCAATGAATACGCGGCGGTCGGTGAACTGGCTCTTGAAGGCCACATGCGACCGATCAAAGGTGCACTGTCGATGGCCATGTCGGCTCGTGATGCGGGCTATAAAGGTTTGCTAGTCCCCAGCGCCAACGCAGGCGAAGCCGCTGTGGTGGGCGATATCGACATCATCTCCATCTCATCGCTCAGCGAAGCGGTCGGCTTCTTCACCGGGATGCTCGACATCCAACCGCACCCATCGCAACTGCAAGAACTGTTTGCAGAATATAGCCGCTACGATCTCGACTTCGCCGACGTCCGCGGCCAAGAAGTCGCCAAACGAGCTCTCATCATCGCAGCGGCAGGAAGTCATAATCTGTTAATGCTCGGACCGCCCGGCTCTGGCAAGACCATGCTTGCCAAGCGTCTGCCGTCAATCCTGCCGACTCTAACGCCGGAAGAGTCCATTGAAACGACCAGAATCTACAGTTCACTTGGCCGCTTGCAAGCTGGTCAACCGCTGATGGCAGTGCGGCCGTTTCGTTCACCACACCATACGATAAGTAACGCGGGGCTCGTCGGTGGTGGCAGCCCACCATCGCCAGGCGAAATCAGTTTGGCTCATCACGGAGTTTTGTTTCTCGACGAGCTACCCGAGTTTGATCGGCGCACTTTGGAAGTCATGCGCCAGCCGCTCGAAGATCGCGTCGTTACGATTTCGCGTGCGATGCGCAGTACGACTTTCCCGGCGAACTTCATGTTGATTGCGGCCCTCAACCCGTGCCCTTGCGGCTTTCGCACTGACCCGCGCCGCAAATGCTCCTGTAGCCCGACGCAAATTGAACGTTACATGGCCAGAATTTCAGGACCACTGTTGGATCGAATTGATATTCATATTGAAGTGCCTGCTGTTCCGTTCCAAGAGCTATCCTCGGCTCAACCAGGAACGAGCAGCGCTGCGATGCGCGAGAGTGTCGAAGCAGCGCGTGAACTGCAAGCGATTCGATTTTCTGGTGGTTCGACTTACAACGCGCAGATGTCCAGTCGTCAGTTGCGCGAACTCTGTCCGCTTGATCGCACGTGTAGCAATTTACTTCGCGACAGTTGCAACGAACTCGGTTTATCCGCTCGAGCGCATGACAAGATTCTTCGCGTTGCAAGAACGATCGCTGACATGGAGCAATCCGAGCTGATCAAGATCCACCATTTGCAGGAAGCGATCAACTATAGAATGTTGGACCGAAATCTTTTCTAAATGCCGCAATATCCTGAATCCCGTGTGAGTAACCAACCCAGAGTAACCGACCCTGAATAAGCGGGCTCTACGGTTTTAGCGAATTCCCACATACGATATTAGGTGGATCTGGCTAAGTCTGCCACGTACCGATGCGTGCCCAATCGATAGGTTGCTTGAGGTCAATCTCGGGAAGTGTGGTTGCCATCGCTTCAACATATTTTTGAACGGCACCGGTGTTGAAGATGACTACTTTTTCGTTCGGCTTGATCCACCCCTGAGCCCGCAGCGATTCGGCGGCTCCAACACAAGCGGCCGCTTCGGGGCATACAGCGATGCCTTCTTCCGAAATCGACATCCGCATCCATTCAAGTATACGCGACTCATTAACGGCGACCGCACAACCACCACTTTCATGAACCGCATCCAGGATCATGAAGTCGCCGATAGCCACAGGCACTCGCAAGCCGCTGGCAATCGTGGCCGCGTTTTGATGTAGCGCAGCAAAGCGCTCTTTCCGTTCATAGGCGGTTGCGATTGGACAACAGCCGTCGGATTGCACCGAGACCAAGCGTGGGAATTTTGAGCCTCTCAACCAGCCAATCGCAGCTAACTCTTGAAATGCTTTCCACATTCCAATCAAGCCCGTTCCGCCGCCAGTTGGGTACATGATCACATCAGGCAGTTCCCAGCCACATTGCTCGGCCAGCTCCAGCCCCATCGTTTTCTTCCCTTCAATGCGATAGGGTTCTTTCAACGTGGAGAGATCGAACCAACCCAGTTGACCGAGTCCTTCGCGCACGATCCGGCCGCAATCGTTGATCAGACCATTGGCGACAAACACTTTGGCGCCAGCCGCCACACATTCGTACTGATTGATGATCGGCGTGTCGCGTGGCATGAAGACAAACACTTCGATACCGGCTCGCGCACCATAAGCGGCCGCCGCACCACCTGCATTGCCGGCTGATGGCAAAGCAACTCGCTTGACTCCAAAGTACTTGGCCATACTCATGGCCATCGCCATCCCCCGACTCTTAAAGCTGCCCGTGGGGAGTTGCGATTCGTCCTTGATCCAGAGATCATCCAGCCCGATCCGTTTTCCCAGACGATTGCAAGGCAACAGCGGCGTCATGCCTTCTCCAAATGTAACGATCGACGCTTCATCTTCGATCGGCAGCAATTCGCGGTAACGCCATAGTGTTGGTTCACGCTCCTTGAGTGACTCTTTCGACCAACGCGCGGCGACGCTCGGCAAGTCATATCGAACCCAGAGTGGTCGATCACGATGCATTTGCTGAAGTGTTCGTGCAGGAAGGTGCGTACCGTCCAGGGCACTTTCGAGGTGAGTAACAAAACTGTTCATCATGGGAGTTAAGCGATCTAGGCTAGTAAGCTCTCCGCGAGCTGCTTGGGGTGGATTGAAAAGGGCTGTTCAAAGTTGTTGTGACCATGGTCAAAGTCTGCAACAAAGGGGCACACTCGGCAAGAGCGACCCACGGAAAACAGCTCTGGGGATGAACAATTTTCAGTTCTAAGCGAGTACAATAGCCGCTTAGATATGATTGGCGAGCCTTGTGTGTTTTTCCCCGGTAGGATGCCTAGGCTACGAATCATTCCCCAGGCAAGATGCCTAGGCTACGATTCATTTCCAGGCAGGATGCCTAGGCTACTCCATATTCCGGAAATTCCAATGTCGCGCAGAATCTCGCTCAATAACTTACTTTGGAACTTCTTTGTAGCCGCTTTCGTTGGCCTAACGCTCTCATCGCAAGTTTACGCGAAATTCAATGTCATCGTATTCCTAGCAGATGACCTTGGGGCCGCTGAACTGGGGTGTTATGGCAATCGCGAGCATCGAACTCCGAATCTTGATCGCATGGCCAGCGAAGGGTTACGTTTGGATACGTTTTACGCTGCTCCGCTATGCACAACAACGCGTATGGCGTTGATGACGGGGCAGTACGGATTCCGCAATGGCTATTTGGGGATGAACGACAAGGCCTACATACCTCCCCCTCAGTCGCCACAGCGAGATATTGCAAAACACTTTACGTTCGGACAATTGATGCAGTCCGCTGGCTATAAAACGGCTCAGATCGGCAAGTGGCAGTTAAGTGGTTCACATCCGACGTTGATTCATGAGGCTGGCTTTGATGAGTACCTGATGTGGGCCTATCAACATAATCTACCAGCAGGTGTCAAGCATGAAGGACGTTGGGAGGGCAAGCCAGAGAAATCCAATACGGCCCGCTATTGGCACCCGAGTCTGGTTCAAAATGGCAAGTACGTCTCCACCTCGCCGACCGACTATGGACCGGATTTTTTGAATCGATTTGCTTTCGATTTTATGCACAGGCATCGTGAGTCGCCATTCTTTGTTTACTACACGTCATTGCTAACGCACGGTCCTCATGAAGAGACACCCGATTTAGAAACGCCGGGTTTACGGCTATCTGCGGGCTTTCATAGCAACGTCGAATATCTTGATCATCTAATGGGGCAGCTGATCGAAGCGATCAAGCGCGAGGGGCTCGAGAACAATACACTTGTGCTTTTTCTGGGCGACAATGGAACGGCATCGCGTGGTAAGGGAACGGTTACAGAACTGGGTGCTCGCGTACCCTTCATTGCTTGGGGACCTGGTATCGTGCATCCTGCTGTGGGCGCCGAGCGAAGCCTTAGCGACATTACGGACATCATGCCCACATTGGCTGAACTGGCTGGCAAAGAACTACCAAGTGATCGTAAGTTTGACGGTACGAGCTTAGTGCCATTGTTGACGGGAAAAGTCGCCTCGCATCGCCAGTGGATCTACAGCTATTTGAATGATGGACAAATCCTTCGTGATGAACGTTGGCTGTTAGAGATCCCTGGCCGAGACAAACCAGAGCGATTTTTCGATTGTGGAGGCTCTCGCGACGGCCAAGAATACAAGCTGGTCACCGCCGCAGACAGCGAGCCGAGCAAATCAGCTCGCAAACGCTTTGCCGAGATTCTGGCTGCGATGCCAGCACCTCGCTAACGTGTCTTGAGGTTGCGTATTTTGTAGATCGGATAAGGAAGTCGGCTCGTGCTCGAAAGACCGAATTCGAGCACGAGCACCGTCGTCGACTAAGCACGAGTACGTTCCCTTCAAAGGACAAGTGCGACCGCTTACCTAAAGCGGTCGCATTTTTTTATGAGCAAGGGCTACGATCGCAATTCGGCCAGAAGGCCCGTAACACCTCACCTCCCCCGAACGGAAGCTGTTGGCGGAAGTGTGGTGGGTATCTACTTTGGAGCTGAGCCGAGTGCGATGAACGGCCCAGGGAACAACTCATAGCTGAAGTTGAACACGTGCAAAGCAGTCACACTCAGGCTGAATGACATGGGCGATGCCAAGTTGGACGTCGTCATGCTTGCCGTGTAGCCCAGCGACAATAGACTACCCTTGAGGCCGATCGACCACAGAGTGAACGCACCAAGGACTTTGTCGCTGGCCAATGTGAAGGAGTTGTCGATGCCGAGGGAGACACCATTGAGTCGTTGGTTTGTTAGGTCATAACTCACGCTGAAGCCAAGTGAGGCATTCGAGATACGCGAGGGCACAGTACCGCCGTCTTTGGCTGTCTTGGCATTTTTCTCATCATCCAAGCTATCGGACTGATCGAGGTTGCGTCCAACGCTGAATCCAATCGTGTAGTTACCGGACGACGATCGGCCGAACGAGAAGCCAGCGCTGTTGAACACACCAAACAAGGAAGGGTTGAACTCGCCGGATGCTTTGTAAGAGGTCGTACCGAATGGTGAGAGGAGCACGCCGATGCCGGTGGATACTACGAACTGCATAAGCCGCACGGCACCGAGGACTGTCTCCGCGAAGTCTTTCTCCTTCTTGATAACTTCGACTTCCTTGGCTGTGTTCAAACTGTTGACGACACCTTGGGCTGCGGCGAGATCATCAAGCCGATACAACCCACTTGGATCCGTCTTGTTTGCTGGATCCATATCGCCGTACTGATACCGATGGCGGCTGAATGCGTCTGCCATAAGGCCAATGAACGGATCGGCACTGACAAACCGACCGGTTGTGGAGTCGTAACTTCTCGCACGGAAATAGTCGAGGCCGGTGATGATCGATTGTGGTTCACCCGTGAACCGTAGCGGCGTACCTGCACCGCCGCTACTAGCAACGATGTTGCCGAAGGCATCGTAGGCGAAGCGGGCCAGTTCTGCTCCGCTAGCACCGGTGACCACGCGAACGGAACCGAGGCGATCCGTCAGCAGGATCGAGGATCCGCCGTTGCGAGTCTCGCCGATGACTCCATTTCCGCGAATCGAAGTGGCGATGAGCAAACCGCTTGGCGTGTACTCAGCGGCCACTTGCGAGAGTTGGCCGTTGAGGTCGAGCAGGTATCGCGTTTCGCCACTGGCATTCACGACGGCCACGCGATTCCCACCCGCGTCGTAGTTGTAATCTTCGATGGCCGTGGAGCCTGCCTTGGTCACACGGGCCCGAATCATGCGGTTGCTGGCATCCCAGGTGTAGTCGGTATGGTCGGCACCGGTCTGCTGGCGGAGTTGGTTGCCCGCGTCGTCGTAGGTGTAATCCGTGACCGTGCTGCCGGTGGTGGTGCGTGTCAGTCGATCATTAACGTCGTACTGGTAAACCGTGCTGCCCACATTATCGGTGCGGGTGAGCCGGTTGCCTACAGCATCGTAAGTGAACGAAATGTTCCGGCCGCTGGTGGCTTGTTCGTTGGTGAGCCTGTACACGGGGTCGTAGGTGTATTGCACCGTTTC
Source organism: Pirellulaceae bacterium (assembly GCA_033761895.1). GTDB lineage: Bacteria > Planctomycetota > Planctomycetia > Pirellulales > Pirellulaceae > Aureliella. The sequence continues at coordinate 36,984 of JANRMD010000518.1, forward strand.
GCCATCACCGGTGAAACTGACGGCTCGACCGGTGGCATCCAGCGTGTAGCGGTAATCGGTCAGTGTGCCGGTGGGACCGGTGGCTGTCTTGCGGGTCAGACGACCGTTGGTGTCGTATTCGCGCAGTTCCACAATGCTGTTGGAAAAGTCGGTTCTGGTGAGGGAGCCGACGGCGTTGAACGTGTACCTCGTAATGCCGCCGGTCGGGTCGGTGACGCTTGTCAGGCGACTGGCGGCGTCGTAGCCGTAGCGGACGGTTCCACCCAGGGTGGTCATCGACAGGGTTCTGCCTGCGTCGTCGTAGGTGTAGCGGATCGCTTGGCCGTCCGGTTCGGTGCGGCTAAGCAGTCGATCACGCACATCGTACAGGAACTGCGTGACCCCACGTGCGTCCGTCACGCTACTGAGTTGCCCGCTCAATGTGTACTTGAATTGAACCACTGCGCCATCGGCGGTCGCCTTGGTCAGTAACCGGCCAACCTCATCGTAAATGAAGGTGGTGGCTTGCCCGTTCGGGTCGATGGTCTTCGACACTTGGCTGAGGTCGTCGTACTCCGTGCGCCATGCCTGCCCGCCGGGGAGGATGCGTGCAACTTCTCGACCAAGGATGTCGTATTCCCACCGGGTGATGTGCCCGTTTGCATCAGTCTGCTTAACCAGTTTGCCGCGAGTGTCGTACTCGTAGCGGATGGAATTGCCGAGTGCGTCGGTCACTTGCTGGAGTTGGCCGCTGGCGGTGTAGCTGTAGGAAGTGGTGCGCCCGAGTTCGTCCAACTTGGTCGCGGGCAGTCCGCTTTCATTGAGAGTTTGCGACGTGGTCGAACCATCCGGCGAGCGAGCGCCGATCTGCCGACCGAAGGCATCGTACAAGATCGTCGAAGTACGGTTGAACGCATCAGTGACGCTGACAACGGCGCCGGTTTCGTTGTATGTTGTGCGAGTGACGAACCCGAGAGGGTCGCGTACCAGCACGCGTTGACCGTTCAAATCGTACTCGAACTCACTACGATTCCCGAGTTCGTCGAGTTGGGCAATGACCTCTCCGGCGAGATTGTACACAGTTTGCGTTCGCGGATTGTCGGCCAGTGTCAACGGAGTGTCATCGGCGTATACCGTTGCAATCCGGCGGCCGATAGCGTCGAATTGATACCTCGTCGTGCGTCCGAGTGCATCGGTGATCGAAGTTGCCCGACCGGCGGCATCGTAGGCGGTTTGAGTGCTGGAACCATCGGGCAGAGTGACTCGGATTCGTCGGCCTGCGCTGTCATATTCGTAGATCGTGCGTCGACCACGCGGGTCGATTTCCGCAATCACTTGGCCTGCAGCGTCGTACTCGGTGCGCCGCGTAGCTCCGCTGGCATCCGTTGTGGCGATCACTCGGCCATCGGCATCGTACTCGGTTCTCTCGGTGGCGTTTGCAGGACCGCTCGCGGTGGAAACAGTGATAGTGCGACCTGTCGAGAGGCCGTTGGCATTAAAGCTGAATTGCGAAGCGAGTCCATTCAGGTCAGTACTGCTTGTTGCTAGTGCGCCGGTGTAACCGATGGAGAGCTGCCCCCCACCGACCAATGTCACCGAGGTTAACTGGCCGCGCGAGTCGCTGCTGGTGGTCGTCTTGGCACCAGTGACATCCACGGTAGCGAAAAGATTACCGCGCGCATCGAATTCGCTCTTTGTCGTCCGCCCGAGGGCATCGGTACTGCTGAGTTGGTTACCGTAGCTGTCGAACGTCGCCCGTCGCGTGTGGCCCAGGGGATCGGTCGTGCCAGTAACGTTCCCGGAGTCATCCACCGTGTAGGTCGTTTTCCGTCCCAGCGCATCCGTCGTCGAAGTAATGTTGTTGTTCAAATCATATGTCGTCCGTATTACACCACCCGTTGCATCGATTTGACTTACCACATTCCCGCGTGAGTCGTACTCGCTGATCGTCTTGTTGCCGAGCGCATCGGTTGTGGTCACGAGGCTGTTGTCCGGGTCGTAGCTGACCGTCGGGCCGTTTCCATTGGCGTCGCGAGTACCGGTGAGTCGACCGTCAGGGCCATACACGGCCTTGGCACCGGTTCGACCTAGCGGGTCGATGACACTATCGAGGTAGTGCGGTCGATCGGTGCGATAGGTGAACTTCGTCACGTTACCCATGCGGTCAATTACATTCGCTAGATCACCCTTGGCGTCGTAAGTGTATTTCACGCTGTTGCCAGCCGGGTCGATCACGCGAGTTATACGCCCTTTTGTATCTCGTGCGAATGCAATGCCGATACCGCTGTTGGAACTCGCGATGCCGCTGTCACTAAAGCTCAGCGTATTGCCATTGAGATCGATAGCAGCATTGAGATTCCCGGTGCCATCGATCTTGTACTGGATGCCATCGGGCGTTGTGAGGGTGTAGCCAGAGAAATCCGGTGAGCCGGGATTCCAGGGTATGCCCCCACTGGCATAAAGCTCTCCTCGTTCATTGACAAGTAAGTTGCCACTGCCCGCAGTGAGTTTATTCTTGACGCCTCGATCCGGTGTGAAGCGTGGTGTGGCAATCACTAGGTTACCGCCGAAGCCCGGCAAGACTCGAATGTCAGGTGTGAACGTAAAGCCTTCGCGTTGGCCACCTGGCAAAGTTAGATAGACTTTTGTGTTGGCCTTAAAGGCTGAGTAAATGCCTTGGTCTTCGAGTCCAGTCTTCGGTAAACTAGTTCGCAGATCCGTGTTGCGAAATTCCATGCGCCAGCCGTAACCAAAATCACCGCTGCGATCCGCACGCAATGTGTCGTAAGTACGCGCAAGTGTGATTGGTATGCCAGCCACTGGAATCGTAAGGTCGGCAAAGCTTAAGCGGAAATTGCCGAGCTTCAGATTGCCACTCACGCCCACTGTTCGTTCGATGGCAGAGAAGCCACCGAATTTGTCGCGGGCCTCCAATCGCAGAATGTAGCTGTCGTTTTCAAGTAGCGTTGTGTCCCACTTGGCGATCAAACTGTTTATGACTGCAGTGGTTGAGCTCTTGATCGTGGTGTAAGCGGTCTGATCGCTGCGACGGTAGCTAAGTTCATAACTTTCGAAATCAGTCGCTGATGCGGTTCCGACGATGTCGACAAAGCCTGTTACGGAATCTCCATCGGCAATGTTGGAGATCATCGTTTGAGGCTGATTCACGCTTCCCGAAGGAATGCACTCTTCTTCGCCAGAACACATGAGAATGTTGTTCGTGGTGGAACCTCGGTTACCTGCCGGGTCAAAGGCATAGGCCAGCATGCGGCCATTGCCGGGTGCAGTGAAGTAAATGTCGGCTGTTCCATCGTCGCGAAGCGGCACCGCTTGTCCATCGACAAAGAACTGGATACTTGAGACGGCAACGTTATCGACCGCTTGAACTTTGACCGTGGACGGGCCGCGGTTCCATGGCGACAAAACCATGCCACTGGTCAAGATACTGATCCGGGGGGCAATGGTGTCAGCCACAACATTGACGTTGAAGTCTTGGACGACTGAGCCGCCACGACCGTCGGTAACTCGCACGCTCACTTGACGTTGCCCAAGCGGTGTATCCAAGGCCGTTTGCCAGCGAACTCTGCCAAGCGAATCGATCGTCATGCCTTGTGGACCGCTGCGAAGTTCATATAGCAGAGGTTCGCGATCAGGATCACTGGCGATAACGTCGTATCGATATAACCCTCCTTGTGCCAGAGTTTGCGACGCGACGCTGTCAATACTCGGGGCTCGATTGGCGCCACGTACATCGATCAAGAACGATTGCACGGCGGCAGCGCCAAGTGGATCGGAGGCTTTCAGAGTAACGGCAACTGTCCCGATTTGCGCCGTAGTCGGTGTCCAAGTGAGCACACCAGTCGCCGCGTCGATACTCAGACCACTCGGTCCAGAGACCACTGAATAGACTAAGTTGTCCCCATCGGGATCGACAGCAGTGAAACGGTAGTTGAGCGGTGTGGCGGAAGTCGCATCTTGAGGGGGTGTGCTGGTGGCCAAGGGTTGGCGATTGGGAGAACTCGCTGTGACTTGGAGCGCAAACGATTGAGTTAAGAAGTTGTTCGTTCCGTCAGTGACTCGCAATATCACGGACTGCGATCCAATCTGAGATGCCGCTGGTGTCCAACTCATGGCGCCGGTCTGGGAGTTGATCGACATGCCCAGTGGTGCCGCGGACAAGGAGTAGACCAGCGGATTACCAGATGGATTGTCAGCTTGAACGACATAGATATAGGTTGACCCCACCGCTATTTGTGTTGGCGGTACGCTGATGATCGAGGGAAGTCGATCGGATCGCCGCACCGTGAGCGCGACAGATTGCTCGGAGGTGTTGCCAAGTTCATCGGTGGCTTCAATGCGAACTGTGGTCAATCCAAGTTGCTCAGAAGTGGGCCGCCAACGAACGCGCCCCAACACAGGATCAATCGACATGCCAATGGGCGCAGCCAGCAATTGGAACTGTTTCGCGCCCAGCGCAACGGTATCGTAGGCATACACTCGATCAACCACAGCATTCGATACTGGTGAGCTGGTGAAACGAACCGAGCCCGTTACTGGAGATGCTCCTACATTGATGGTGTAGCTGTGTTCATCGTTTCCACCGCGATTGTCGGCAACTCGGACTGTGATTGAGTGGGGGCCGAGGTCCGTAGGTGTCCAACTGATGAATCCCTCGTTGGTGATGGCAGCGTTTGCAGGACCGCTGAGCATCGTGTAGGTCAACAAGTCGTTGTCGGCATCGGTAGCAGACACTGAGGAACGATAAGTCACTCCGACTTGAGCCGATGTTCTGGGACCGGCAGTGAGAACCGGAGAGTTGTTCGTCGATGGCAACGTGACGTTTACACTGAACGACTGCTTGTCAATACGACCTTTCCCGTCGTTTGCTACGACAATGAACGTTCGATTGCCAAGCTGTGTGGGTGACGGCGTCCAGCGGATCTTGCCAGTGACAGCATCGATCGTGGCTCCTGTTGGTGCTTGTTCGAAAGTGAAATTCAGAACGGCTTGTTCAGCATCCTGAGCCTGGATGTCATAGTGATAGAGCACGCCTTGCGAGGCTGTAGTCGGAGCGGTGCTTGTAATCATTGGAGCGGTATTGACGCTAACCTGAACACGGAAGGCCTGCAGGGCAACACGACCGGCACCGTCAGTGGCTGTGAGTACGAAATCTGCGGGACCAGCGTCGGAGAATTTGGGCGTCCATCTGAGCAAGCCACTCGTTGCATCGATACTTGCTCCGATCGGGGCGACAGCAATTCCATATTGGATTGTCGAACCACCCGTTGATTGTGCGTAGGCTTGGTAACGGAATTCTCCTGGTACGCTCGCTGCAGTTGGTGCTATGGAGATGTAAAGCGGCTTGCTATCGGCGACAACTTGGGTTCCGAAGTTCACGCTTGAGGCATTGCCGCTTGAAAGATCGACCAACTGCGAAGGCAGGCTCGGGTTGGATTGAATGCGTCCAGGTTTGCCTACCAGAACAACGTTGGCTTGAGTGCCTACGTAGGCAAGTGAATAGTTTCCTGACGCATCCGTGGTGGCTTTCGCTTCACTTGCATCCAGTTGCAGGTTGCCGTTTTGATCTACAAAGACTATCTGGCCAAACAAGCCAGCTTCGTTCACGCCGTCCTTGATACCATTTCCGTTGACGTCATCGAAGACGGTCCCTTGAATGTTCCTGGGCAATGGGGGAAGAGTTTTGACGGTGAAGGACTGAGTGGCAATTCCCCCTTTTCCGTCTTCTACACGGATTGAAAAGGGAACGGAGACTGATGGAGCGATGGATGGGATACGAGCTGGGAAGTTGTAGCGAGAGAAATCACCGTTGATGAAAAGAATGCCGTTGTTGCCGAAAGGAGTAGAGTCAGTAAGCGAAACCGAAGCCGGTCCTTCGGCAAAATGGTAATCAAGCACTAGTCCAGTGGAATTGCTGGGGATTGGTTGCGACATCGCGTTGCGGACTTCTTGCGCCGCAAGGCTTCGATTCCAAAAACGCATGTTGGCGACGGTACCTTCGAGTCCATCGACACTAAGTGCTCCGTCGCTTAACTGAAGACTGCCTGTGGATACCGCAGACCCAACCAACTCTCCATTGACAAAAACCTGTGCAAGCCGCGTTGCATCGTCGTAAGCGAA
>JANRMD010000519.1:0-7862 GCA_033761895.1 Pirellulaceae bacterium
CCTCCTCGTGATCCTCCCCCTAGCAATGCTCCTGACGGTCGTTTCGACGAGCGCGGACGCAATCGTGGGCCAGATAGAATGCCAGATAGAATGCTAGGCAGGGGTGGACCGGGTGGACCAGGTGGTGGACCGGGTGGTGGACCGGGTGGTGGGCCTCCGAATTTCTCCGATATCGCCAAAATCGTTGAAGCGGAACTAAACGAGGCCTCGAAACTGCTGGGCAGTTTGTGCGATGAGTTTCCGGAGAATGAAGAATACCAACTTGCGTCCGCGCAAGTGAATCGTCACCGCATGCAGTTGTTTCTCTTCGCAGGCCGCGGCGACGCCAGCCAAGCGGCTTTTGAATTGGCACGAGCATCGATGCTGAAGCTGGTGGAACTTCATCCGAACTATCCGCAGTACATGTTTGAGTTAGCGGATACGTTGTCTTACGCAAGCTCACGCATGCAATCTATCACCACAGCTGAAGAGGAAGATTATCTGCAGCAAGCGATCCGTATCGGAGAACGTTTGTGCGAAGCCTTTCCTGCCGTACCCGAATACTCGACTCTGCTGGCATCGTCTCGCGACAAGTTTGGTACATTCGCGCGACAACATCAGCGCTGGCTGGATGCTGAAAATAATTTCTTGTTGTCGGCCGAAGGTATGGAGGCACTGCACAAGCAGTTTCCCGACAATGGCTACTACCAACTCGCAAGTGTGCTGACGCTGAACAACTTGGCAAGGCTGTATTTGGATGATAATTCAGGTTTGTCTTCACTGGATAAGTACAGCGTATGTCGTGATCGACTTCAGGCGGCCATTAAGTCGTTAGGCAATGGCGAAAAACCGGTCGATCCGTTGTCGGATCGGCTAACGCAACGAGCTCGTGAGACGTTGAGACAATTGAACCAACGTCTCGACAACTGAGTTTATCGAAGTCGGATAGGTTCCGGTTCACCTTCGATCAACAATAGACATTGGTCAGCTGGCAGGGCTTTGAAAGTTTGCAGTTTGCCACCTTGCCATTGCACGGTCAGGTCAACCGGTTCGTCCTTTGGGCCAAGTCCGAACGTCAACCGGGAACCAAAGTGGCTTTGATAGCCGCGTCCCGAAGCAACTGCCTGAGCGACTTTCTTCTCACCAAGTTGCAAGGTAACCAAGGAACCAACGGCATCTCGATTGCAGCGTTTGCCAACCAGTTGCACCTGCAGAAAGTTATTGGAATTCTTGGTTGCGTTTTGGATCATCTGAGGCTGGTCATCCAGATTTAGGACTGCGATATCGACGTCGCCGTCGTTGTCGAGATCATCCAGTGCAATTCCTCGACTGACATCAATGGCCTTTAAAGCGGGCCCGGACGTTGCAGAGACATCCGCAAAGCGTTTACCGTTGAGGTTTCGGAAAACATAATTCGGCGTCGCGAACTTTTCCGCATCTTTGACTTTCGAGATACTTGCCAGCACATGCCCGGAGGACATGAATAGATCTGGCCAGGAATCAAGATCGAAATCAGCAAACCCAACGCCCCATTTCACACTTTGCGATGCAGTCCCCAAGCCCACAGCGGCTCCAAGATCGTCGAAGTAGCCTGCGCCCGAATTGCGATAAAGCGTCGGGATCTCTCCCATATAGTTGGTGGTTACCAGATCCAAATCTCCATCGCAATCGAAGTCTCCTACATCGGCACCCATAGTGCCCTGTTGAGCACCGGTCAGGTCGTAAGCCACTCCTGCAAGCAGAGCCACCTCATCAAAGTTTGAGCTTCCCTTGTTCTCGAAGAGAAAGTTGGCGGCCGAGTCGTTGCTTATGAAAATGTCCGTGTCGAGATCGCTATCGAAATCAAAGGCGACGATTCCCATGCCCGGACCAGCCACGGCATCGATGCCAGACGCGGCGCTAACATCACGGAATTCGCCGTTACCCAAATTACGATAGAGCGTGCTCTTTTCGGGATTGAAGTCCAAAGGACCAGGCGCACCTGGTACACCAAAGATCAAGCGGGTACCGCGCGTGTCAAATGAGAAATCAACATAATTCGCGAAGAACAAATCGAGATTACTATCTTGATCGATGTCCAGTAAAGCAACACCTGCACCGACTCGACGCCGCGCATCGGTCGGTGGGAACTCGTTTCGCTCGAAGGTACCATCACCGTTGTTGACTAACATGATGTTTGGACCAAAGTTCGCTACAAACAGATCTTGATCGCCATCGTTGTCGTAGTCCCCTGCCGTGACACCAACGGCGAACCCCAGGTCACCGCTGCCGGATTCGGCGGTGACGTCGACGAACTTGAAATCTCCCAGGTTTCGAAACAGGCGATTGGTCGGTGCAGTTGGTCCAACCAAATTCTTCAGAGGGTCCGTTCCATTCAGAAAGTAAACATCGATCAGGCCGTCATTGTCGTAGTCGAAAGTGGCTAAACCTGCCGGGATCGTTTCGATAATGTAGAACTTGTTTGTCCGACCACTGAAATGCTCAAAGTCGATTCCAGATCGGCGCGTCACATCTTCAAAAAGAAATGGAGTTTGCCCTTGGCAAACTGCAAACTCGCTGAAAAACAGCCAACATGCCATGAGTAGGTAGTTACTAGTAGATCTGCGACCGCATATACTCATCGGTAACCTGCGCGCCCGGCCTGAGCTGTAAAGTGAAAATGTTTTCCATAGACGAGTTCTCTAATTATACCGTTTCAAAACAATGAAACGATCATCAACTTCATCAAAATCGAAACCTCAAACGGTGCTTCATGCCTCGGCCGCTCGTGGTAGCGCCGATCAGGCGAAGCTAGGGCCAGAGATCTCCGCATCAAACTTGAGTCGACGTTTCTGGGTGATCGTCTTTGTTGGCTTTGTGTCGATTGCGGCTGTTGGAGGTGCGCTGATCGCCTATCGCTCATCGCTGAACAAAAGCATCGCGGACTTGCGGATCTCGTGCGAGCGGGCGCGTCGAAATGGCGACTGGCCAGAGTTGGAACGGCTGGCACGCCAGTGGGCGAACTTAGAGCCCAGCCGAGTCGCTCCCTGGACGATGGCTGCAGCGGCTGCAAGAGCGATGGGTGAATTAGAACTATGTGCACAATACCTCTCGCAATTACCCGACACCGCACCGGTCGAAGCGTTTCATGAGCTGAGCCTTCTACAGATGGAAACGCTTGTGGAGCCACTGGCGGCCAGAGACACCTGCCAGCGAGCAATAAAGCAATATCCAAGTGACATTGAATCGAGCGCGCGACTATTGTTCATCCACGCGATGATGTGCGATCGGGATGCGTTAATCGCCGAAGCCGACCGCGCGATTCGTGCAGGCGCAGACTCAAAGATTACCTTTGCGTATTGGGTGAGTGCCAAGTGGTTGACATTTAATAACGGGCATGATCTCAATCGTTACTGGTTGGAAAAGCAACCGACCAATTCAGCTTTCGAAATTGCGGCTGCAGTGCACCAGTTATCCAATCGAGACCTCACCAGCGCCACGAATCCAATAGGCTCCAGTCAAACGCAAAGCGATTCGGCATCCGAAAATCAAAAATTGCTCCAGTCCCTGATGGATCGCTACCCAAGCAACAAAGAGCTGTTAGCGATCGCGCTTTCGAATTTGATCCAAGCGGGTGATGCGTTGAAGTTTTCTCAAGTGTTGTCGTCAGCGCCCGCCGAGACGGCAACCGACAATCGCTTTTGGCGATACAAGGGTTGGCTGCATTCTGCCAATGAGGAATGGGACGAATCTATCCAGGCTTATGAAAAAGCGATTGAACTGTGGCCTGTTGACTTTGCGAGTCAAAATGAGCTGGCTGGTGTGTTGCGTAAGCGGCAAGGTGTCGAAGTCGCCAAGGACATGCAGCGCAAAGCGACTCTGGGAACAGAGGTAGCTTTGGCGATACTTCGCGCCTCAAACTTTGAATCGATAGCGGATGCAGATTACAAAAAAATGGCTGACTACCTGGAACTTTGTGGCAAAAAAGAACTTGCGCAAGGTTTAAGAAGACTCTGTGAATGAGCTCATGGCTGCATCGATGCGTTACTTTCAAATAACCTTTGCGGCAGTGATCGCGCTCTTCCTTGGCTGCGGTTCGAATTCAAAGACTTCACCGGATGGCTCAGCCAAACAGCATACCGCAACCGAAACCAATGCCTCGCGTTCACCGTTTAAAGTCGAAAGTGCCAGAACTCCCGACGAGGATAAAGATCTGGGCGCTGTCGAGACGCAAACTAGTTTGGCATTTACCGAAGTCCAGCATGATTTAGGCATCGAGCACAAGTTTCAAACTGGTGCACGCGGGCAATTGTTAGCCGTCGAGACGCTTGGCGGCGGTTGTGGTTGGCTAGACTATGACTCCGATGGTCGAATGGACATGCTGTGCAATCAAGGCGGCGACCCGACCACCACGGATCATAGCTCGCAACCTGTCGATGGCTTGTTTCGAAATCTGGACACGGTCTGGCTGCGTACGGATTCACAGGCACGACTGATCGATCGAGCCTTCAGTCAGGCGGTTGCGGTCGCTGATTTTGACAACGATGGCTTTCAGGATGTTTACATTAGCAACGTCTTCACCAATACATTTTGGTGGAATTGTGGAGATGGTACGTTTGTGGAAGTCGCTGAGTATGCAGGTGTGGCGGATAAACGATGGAGCAGCACAGCGGCCTGGGGTGATATCGATAAGGACGGCGATTTGGATTTATACGTCTGCAACTACTTGGTATACGACCCAACTCAGCCTACACCATGTTTTGACGACAAAGGTCGCATCATGTTGTGCAACCCGTCGAAGTTGGAGCCCTGGCCTGATGCCTGCTACATCAATCAAGGGGATGGTACTTTCGTCGAGCAATCGAAAGAGCGTGGCCTATGCGGCCCTGGCAATCGCGCCTTGGGGGTAGCGATCGCTGACTTCAATAACGATACATGGCCCGATATCTATGTCGCGAACGATACCAATGACAACTTTTTATTTCTAAATCGGAACCATGGGTACTTTGAGGAGCAAGCCAAGTTATATGGTTGCGCGACGGATCATTTGGGGATGCCCCAAGGGAGTATGGGCTTGGGTGTCAATGATTTCGATCACAACGGCTTTCTCGATATCTACGTGACGAACTATGCCAATGAGTCGTTCACACTGTACGCAAACTTTGGCAGCAATGGGTTTCAAGATGTAACCAACCGCATGGGGCTCCGTCAACCTACGCTCGCTTTCCTGGGCTTCGGTGCAGTGATGCAGGACTTTGATCAGGATAGTCAGATCGAGTTGTTTGTCGGAAATGGTCACGTAGTGACAGCCGGTCATCAACCCAATCCCAAAATGCATGCTCTGTTGTTCAGCTATCCAGGCGGGAAGACGTGGCGCGACGTCAGCCGGTCCGCTGGTAGCTACTTCGAGAAATTGTGGATGGCGCGCGGTGTCGCTCCGGCCGATTATGATGACGATGGTGACTTGGATATTCTCGTCTTGAATCTTGATGACAATGTTTGTTTGCTGCGAAATGATTCCCGGCGCGGGCACTGGCTTAACCTGTCGTTTATCGGTACCACGAGCAATCGCTTCGGAATAGGCGTGCGCACTCAGTTGATTGCCGGGGACAAAACCTACGTTCAAGAAGTGTGTGGCGGTACAAGCTTCGCTGCGTCACATGAACCTGTACTCTCGTTTGGCCTTGGCGCATTCTCCGAGAATGTCAGCTTACGAGTTTTGTGGCCAAGCGGTGTTGAGCAGGTGTTCAATGATGTATCCATCGGGCAGCATCTAACCATAGACGAACGGGCTACAAAACTCTGATGCAGGTCCAGCGAGTCCGCAAGGAACGGTAGAAAGTGATTATGCGCAAGAGAACTTGGATTCTCGTAAGACTTCTCACGGCCTGGTTGCTGTTGGTCTCCGCTGGTTGCAACTCCAAAGAAGGGGGCAAAGACAAGCCACATGTGGGCGTTGGCAAGTTTAGCCAAGAGAAGGCGACCCAAGCGTTTCAGCAGAAAGATTATAGGGCAGCGTTGAGCCTGTCGCGACAGTTGCTCAACGACTCGCCCGATTCAGTGCCTATGCTGATGTTGGCGGCAGAATCCGCAACCAAGCTGCAACAATTCAAAGAAGCGCTTGATTTCTATGCTCGAGTACCCGACACGGCGGACAAACAGGCTGCTATAGCGCGGTGGGCTGCCGGAGAGATCCATTACCACTTGGGGCAACCCACGGCCTGTATCGATTCGCTTGAGGCCAGCCTGCGCATCAATCCTGACTTGATCGATGCTCGCGAGCGTTTGGTTTGGATGCTAGGTGTATGTGGTCGACGACGTGAATTGCAACCCCATCTGATGGCTCTACTTCGCGCCAATCGCACATCCATTGAAACCCTATTGGATTTGGGGAATCCATGGACAGACAATCAGAACTGGCAAGAACTTGAACGCTATCGCCAAGCGTCAGTCAACGATCTGCTTCCGAATCTCGTTTACGCGAAAAGGCATCAGAACAATGGCGAGCTCGAGCAGGCTGAAGTTCTATTGACGGCGCTTGTAAAGCAACAACCGGAGTTGGTTGCGGCGCATGTTCAACTGGGACATTTGTGGCTGGTAAAGGATGACGACAAGCTAGCGGCATGGAATGCGGCGTTACCCCAAAGCTCCTCGCAGAATTCGGATGTCTGGTACATTCGCGGCCAGTGGTTAGCCAAGCAGGGAGAGTTAAAGGGAGCCATTCGTTGCTTTTTTGAAGCAGTTAATATCGATCCAAATCACTTTCTCGCCCAAGCAGCTTTGGCCAAGCAACTCTACCAAGTCGGTGAAGAGACGCTGGTCAAAGCTCTGTCCGAGCGTTCCATCAAAATCCAACAACTCAACCAAACCATCGATCGTATCGGGCGCAAGAACAACTACGAACCGACGATTCAACAGGCTGCTGAGCTGACCTTTGAACTGGGTAGGTACTGGGAAGCACTAGGTTGGTCGCAGTATGGAAAGTCGTTGAATCCCGCGTCTAAATGGCATGCAGAGTTATTCAACCAGATTCTTAAAACGGGCGTTGTCAACGCAAGTATGCCACATACGATTGAAGGGAACCTTCCGCTCCTGGATGGCAGTTGGCGTGAACGATTCCCATTACCCGTATTCCCAAGTGAGAAAGGTAATGGTGGTCTCGTCGAACAAGAACTTAAGAAGCAAGGGGAGCCGGAGCAGGTGCTTCAGTTTACCGACATCGCAGCGCAAACGGGACTTAAGTTTGTGTTTCGCAACTCCACCGTGAATCGAGCCGATGGTCGCCGGATGATTGAGTTCACGGGGGGAGGCATCGGCGTTATCGATTACGACCAGGACGGTCGGCCCGACTTATTCCTTGCACAAGCAACGCCATGGCCGATTCCCAGTTCCGGGGAACTTCCAGGCGACGCTCTATTTCGCAACATCGAACCGCTACCTGGTACAACCCAATTCGTTGATGCAGCCCAAGCCGCGAGGATTACAGAACGGCAATTCGGACAAGGTGTGTGCATTGCGGATATCAACGGTGACGGATTCGATGATGTATACGTTGCCAATGTCGGCGAAAATCAGTTGTGGATGAATCAAGGCGATGGGACGTTTGAAAATGCGAACTTGCTTTTTCCAACCGATCGGTCGCATTACTGGACCGTCAGCGCGCTTGCTGCGGATCTGGACGGCAATGGTCTACCCGAAATCTGCGACGTCAATTATGTCATGGGCGATAATGTCCACACGCTTCGTTGTGATATTGGCGGAAAGCCTCGCGCTTGCCCGCCTCTGGTTTTCAAGCCTGCACCGCAACAACTTTGGTTACCGAATGCGTCAGGCTCCTTTGATGCTTACGATTGGGGATCGCATCCACTGGCCTGCAATGGACTGGGAGCGGTCGCATTCCGCTC
>JANRMD010000520.1:0-4078 GCA_033761895.1 Pirellulaceae bacterium
CAAGGCTTTCGAGGGCCACCAGTACTCGCGGAATGCTTGAAGGGTTAGCGGCGGTTACCAGAGCAAAAACCGGGGCTAACGCCCATCGGTTAATCTCGCAGATTTACTCTGCGGATCGTTCGGTTTCTCACTAACTTGAGACGCGGTGACGAATGGCGACAAGCCCTACGAGGCCCCCAAAATTTATCCGCCGAGCCTCGTGGCGTTACTGGCATTCGCCGCCCCTTAGCCCTAATATTAAAGGCAAGTTGAATTACCGAAGAACTGCTTCAAACCTGTTTTCGAATTTCGGAGATTTATCATGGCCATCGCGGACGTTGCACGACCCAAACCAAAGATTCGACACACTGAGTGTTTCATCGGAGGCAAGTGGCGGCCTTCGGTCAGTGGCAAGACCTTTGCTACGGTGAATCCAGCGACCGAAGAGACGATCGCTGAGGTTGCGGAAGGCGATGCAGCCGATATCGATTTGGCGGCCAAGGCCGCGCGGGCTGCGTTTGAATCGGGACCTTGGAGCCGCATGGACGCTCGGGACCGTGGCCGCGTGATGTATCGTTTGGCGGATCTAATCGAAGAAGAGGCTGATGAACTCGCGGCGCTCGAGAGCCTCGATAATGGTAAACCCGTGGCTGTGGCGCGGGCTGCCGACTTGCCATTGGTGATCGATTGTTTGCGATACTATGCGGGCTTCGCCGACAAGATTCATGGCTCCACCATTCCTGTTCGCGGCAACTATTTCACTTACACGCGCAAAGAACCTGTGGGAGTTGTCGGGCAGATCATACCTTGGAATTTTCCGATGCTGATGACGGCTTGGAAGTGGGGGCCAGCTCTAGCCGCTGGTTGCACGGTGGTGATGAAGCCCGCTGAGCAGACGCCACTTACTTGCTTGCGAATGGCTCAACTGGCCCAAGAAGCTGGCGTCCCAGACGGAGTCATCAATGTGGTTCCAGGCTATGGTCCCACAGCAGGTGCTGCGGTGGTAAAGCACACCGGCATCGATAAAGTCGCATTTACTGGCGAGCATCGCACAGCGCAAATCATCATGCGCGAGGCCGCCGAATCCCTGAAGCGATTGACGTTTGAATTGGGAGGCAAGAGCCCCAATGTGATTCTAGCGGATGCTGATCTTGATGCGGCTGCAGCCGGTGCGGACTTTGGATTGTTCTTCAATCAAGGCCAGTGCTGTTGCGCGGGCAGCCGTGTGTTCGTACAAGATTCAGTTCACGATGAGTTCGTTGAAAAGCTGCGTCAACGTGCTGCCAGTCGCAAGTTAGGTGACCCTCTGGCCCATGATACTGAGCAAGGACCTCAAGTCGATCAAGCTCAGTTCGATAAGATCTTGTCCTACATCGACAAGGGTAACCAGCAAGGGGCTAATTGCATCGTCGGTGGAGCTCGGCATGGATCGCGTGGTTACTTTGTGCAGCCAACGATATTCACTGAAGTGCAAGACAAAATGGCGATCGCCGAAGAGGAAATTTTCGGACCGGTCATGAGCGTCCTGAAGTTCAGTGATTGGGAAGATTTGATTCGCCGCGCCAATCAGACTTTCTTTGGCTTAGCCGCTGCGGTTTGGACAAGCAATGTTCATAAAGCGAACGATTTCGCGCGCCGCGTTCGAGCTGGTACCATCTGGGTCAACTGCTACGACGTGTTTGACGCTGCGGCACCTTTCGGTGGCTTCAAGATGTCCGGCCAAGGACGTGAACTCGGTGAAGACGGCTTACGGCCCTATGTCGAAACCAAAACTGTGACCATGAGTCTTGGGTAACCGAACGGCTCGCTTGTAATTGTGCGTGTGCTCGTTGCACCGATTATGTAACTTTTGTTCCTCTTCAGGCAACACAGTCACGAACGAAGGAACTCCCCATCGCCCCGGTACTCCGGGGAGAGGGGGGGCGGGGGTGAGGGGTGCCCGGTCTAGAGTAAGTGGTTTTCTCAATGGTTACTCGAGATAGTAGCACAAGGGCTTACTTAAATTGGCTTAACTTGGGACTACCCCTCTCCCCGGAGTACCGGGGCGAGGGGAGCCACAGCGCTTTCACCTACAACAAAACTCTCGCTAGAGATTCTTGCGAGATTGCAATTTGTCGCACAGCCCAGGCGGAGCCTGGGAACGAGATTTGACTTTTCTATTTTTTAGTTCTCCGACCCCCAAAAGAAGCAAAAACCCTGTCGCTTCGACAGAATTCTCGGCTATCATCTCAGCTCTCACAGTCCACTCGGCGTTGGTAGGCTCTTTCAAGGAAGGAAGTTGTGTGGGACCTGGGACAATCAAAGGGACCGATGCCTTGCTCGATGATGGCTTTAACTGCCATCAGCGTGGGCAACTGGCGGCGGCGGAACAAGCGTACCTAAACGTCCTGCAATTAGAGCCGGGCCATGTTGACGCCCTGCACTTGCTGGGATTGATAAGGCACCAAACGAAACGCTATCCCGAAGCCATAGACCTGATTCAGAGGGCTATCGCGCTTAAGGGGACCGCCTGCTCGATACTGCTGACGAACCTCGGTGCGGCTTTGCAGGAGAGCAATCGCGCTGAAGAGGCTGAAGAGTCCTACCGACGGGCTCTGCAGGTCAAGCCGGATTATTTGACTGCGCACCAGAATCTTTGCAGACTGCTAACGATCCGCGGTCGAGTCCAAGATGCTGCGACGGCTTGGTTTAATTTTGGTAACGTCATGCTTGACCAAAACAAGCCCGAGGAAGCGTTGATCCACTTTCGATTCGCTCAAGTGCTGGCACCTGAGCGTGCGACGATCATGCACGATACTGCCACGGCGCTGGCGCGACTTGGGCGATTGGAAGATTCCGTTGCAGCTTACCGAGCGAGTTTATCGCTCGATAGTCAGTCGGCGATGTGTTGGAACAACTTGGGATGGGTATTGTTTCAGCTTGGCAGGCCCACCGAAGCTATCGATAAATTCCGTCGCGCGATCTCATTGAATCCTGAGTTGCCCGAACCGCACATGTGCCTGGCGATGACTCAATTGCGATTAGGACAATTTGAAGAAGGCTGGCGCGAGTACGAATGGCGCTGGAAGAGTGCTGCGCAACAGTTTGCCAGAAAGACGCGCTCGGAACCGGTGTGGGATGGCCAACCTTTGTCGGGACGCAGCCTACTTATCGAGAGCGAACAAGGCATCGGAGATGTGCTGCAGTTTGTACGTTACGTTGATGATCTCTATCGTCAGGGCGAGCGGATTGTGTTTCATTGCCCGCAGGTCCTCGCGCCACTCTTGAAGAACTGCACTTCGTTCGGCGAGGCTGTTCACGTCGAGTCTCCACCAGCCTGCGACTTGCGAATATCGCTGCTCTCGTTGCCTTATGTTCTCGGGACTACAGTTGAAACAATTCCGCAAAACGTACCCTATTTGCAAGTTGCGGAAGAACGTATCCAAGTTTGGCGCGAGCGGTTGAAGGCGCGCGCGGGATTTCGGATTGGTGTCGTTTGGCAAGGCAATTCGGCTTATTTGGATGATCGACAGCGTTCGTTTTCGCTGCAGAAGTACGGGCCGCTTGCGCAATTGCCTGGAGTTCAACTGGTCAGTTTGCAGAAGGGTGGCGGGTCCGAGCAGGTAAATCAAGTTGGTTTCCGGATTCAACCACCCGCAGATAGCTTTGACGAAGATGGACCATTCTTGGACACTGCTGCAGTAATGGCCAGTTTAGATTTGGTAATCGCGCCCAATACATCTTTAGCGCATTTGGCGGGGGCGCTGGGCGTTCCCGTGTGGGTGATCTTGTCGACGATTGCAACGGACTGGCGCTGGATTGAGAATCGCGACGATACTGCTTGGTATCCAACCATGCGGCTGTACCGACAGAAAAAGGCAGGCGATTGGGATGAGGTTTTCAATCGCGTGTACGCTGACGTCGCGGCAATGCTCTAGAGTGCAGAACAAGTAGCTTGCCAATTATTGCGTAGCGGAAACCGTCAAGGCTTTCGTGTACCACTGCTGCACTCTCGAAATGCTTGAGGGCTTGTCGATCATTGGGCACCGGAAGCCATCAAGGCTTTCGAGGGCCACCGCATTACTTTCGAATGCTTGAAGGGTTAGCGGCGGTTACCAGA
>JANRMD010000521.1:0-18798 GCA_033761895.1 Pirellulaceae bacterium
CCTCGAGTTACTCGATTGGACAGCGCGGCAGGTTGTCACTGGCAAGCGTGGTGCAACTCCCGAGGACGCGCCGCCGATCTTCGAGCGACTGAAAATCAAGCCAGCCGTGTGGCTCGAATTGGTGACTCGATTTGGCAAGCTCTTCAGCGTGGTTGCGGGCCAACCCCATCGCGTCGACGAGTTTCGTGGTCGCCTTCGCAAAAAGCGTTATCACCTCCGGCAGGCCGCTCGGGAATTGTTGGGCGCATAGTCCTTCAAGCTCATTGGGTTAAGTTGATTCCTCGACGCGAGATTGGCTATTGAAGACCATTTGGATGGTCTCGAGGTCAAGTTTCGCCCAATGCCGCCTAGGATACCAGCGATCGATGAGGCCGCAACATCGCGTTAGCCAAGCCGTCAGGATGTTGCGACTCGGCCATGCGTTATTTGCCAACAGCATAAGCCCTCGTCGCCCTTCGTACTGACGCCTCATTTAGTGAGAGGCCCAACGATCCGCAGAGTAAATCAGTAAATCTGCGGGATTCGCCAGCAAAAAATAGCCCGTTGGTTTTACGTAGTGTCTTAGTTTAGGTGCACCCCACGGCACTCTCGGCCTCATCTGACAGTCGCTTTTTGTATCGAACTTTGAATCTACCAACTGGTTGTATTGGTGGCTTTTCTCGGACTACAATCTTTCCAACAAACAAAATCTCTGGGCCTACCAATTTCTCAAATACACGAGGATCACGGTGTCATACATAATTCCCGCGTCGGTAGCTAGTTCATCGAGGCACCATTCATGTTAACGCAGATTCGATTCATTCGTGCATTTAGCCGACCATTTGGCAGCAGAGCTAACCGTAGCTGGTGCATGCAGCTGCTTCTTGGGTGCACTTATTTGTTAGGATGTGCGATGTATTCGACTGGGCAGGAAATTGGAACTTACGATCGGTCAGGTCACGCCAAGCAATCGCGCAGCGTTACTTACGCCGTCAATGGTATGGCGGCGACCAGCGATTTGCGTTCGACCCAGGCTGCGGTGGATATCTTGCGAGCCGGCGGATCAGCCGTTGATGCGGCTATCGCAGCCAGCGCTGTCATGGGAGTGGTGGAGCCGATGAGCTGCGGGATCGGCGGCGATCTGTTCGCGATCGTGTGGTCCTCCAAGGATCAGAAGTTGAGTGGACTCAATGCCAGTGGTCGGTCACCCGAGTTAGCCACGTTAGCGGAGTTCGAAAAACGCGGCCTCAAAGAGATTCCTTTGTATGGCCCGCTGACTTGGTCCGTCCCCGGCTGTGTCGCGGGCTGGAAGGATTTACATGATCAAGGTGGACGATTGCCTTGGGCGAAGCTGTTCGAGCCGGCCATACAACTGGCTGAAGAGGGTTTTCCTGTTGCCCCAGTGATTGCGGGCTACTGGAGAGCGTCTGAAAAGCGGCTGGCAGAAACCCCCGAAGCTCGTGCTACCTTTCTCATCGATGGTAAAGCTCCTCGCGAAGGGCGTGTGTTTCGCAATCCACGTATCGCAGCCACGTATCGACTGATCGCTTCGCAAGGGGCCGAGGCGTTCTACACCGGTTCGATTGCCAAAGAGATTGACACGTACAGTCGCAGTGTCGAAGGCGGACTGCTGCGTGCCAGCGACTTGGCTAAGCATCGTAATGAATGGGTCGCTCCTGTTTCAACCAACTATCGTGGCTACGACGTTTGGGAACTCCCGCCCAACGGGCAAGGTATTAGTGCACTGCAGATGCTGAACGTGATTGAACCGTTCGATGTCAAGTCGATGGGTTGGGGTTCGCCGCAGTTGACACATCTGTTCGTCGAAGCCAAGAAGCTGGCATTCGCTGATCGTGCGAAGTTCTACGCAGACATGAGTATGGCCAATGTGCCGGTGGATGCCTTGATCTCCAAAGCTTACGCAGCCGAGCGCACGAAGCTATTCTCGCCTGAGAAAGTACTGGTGGATGTTCCAGCGGGTGATCCTAAGTTGATTCATGGGGATACGATCTATCTGTGTGTAGTCGATAAAGACCGTAATTGCTGTTCATTGATTCAAAGCAATTACCATGGGTTCGGCAGTCATTTGGTCCCAGGTGAACTTGGATTTGCGCTGCAGAATCGGGGCAATCTGTTTGCTTTGGACCCGAACCATTTGAACTGTCTTGCACCGGGCAAACGTCCGTTTCACACGATCATTCCCGCCATGGTCACCAAAGACGGGAGGCCTGAGTTCGTGTTCGGCGTAATGGGCGGCGACATGCAACCGCAAGGGCATGTTCAAGTATTGATGAATTGGATTGATTTTGGCATGAATATCCAGATGGCAGGCGATGCGGCGCGTGTGCGACATGATGGCAGTGCTACGCCGACCGGCACACCTGAGACTCCAGGCGGCGGTACCGTGTTTACTGAATCTGGAGTGCCGGCTGCTACAGTTGAAAAGTTGAAATCGCTCGGGCACCACATGTCCACCGGTGGCAGTTACGGTGGCTATCAAGGCATTCTCATCGATTGGGAGAAAGGCATTCTGCACGGCGCCACCGAAGCGCGCAAAGATGGTGCCGCGCTAGGATACTAAATTAAGCGATGCTAAATTAAGCGGGTCAAGTCAGTCAGCGCAATCGGTTCACGCGACGTAAAGGGTTCGCCGTAACGGGTGCCGATCATCTTGCCCCAGTAAGCTGCTTCGTCGCGAAGGCGGTCCAGCATGGAAGGCACGATGTGCACTTTGCCAGTTGTGAATTGGCTGGCGTAGCTGGCGATCGATTTCGCTTTGGCAGGCCACTGGTCGGTGATGTCGAGCACAAAAGCGGGCTGCGCGACATGTTTCAAGTGAACACAGTAGTAATGAAAAACGCGACTGGGATGGAACGGGTCACCAGGTAGATCGCTCTTGGTAAGTTTAGCCCAGAATCGAGCGGCTTCGATCAATTGCGTGGCGGCCAGATGATCTGGATGAGCGTCTTCCCAATAAGGGGCGAACAACCACTTCGGCCGCACGCGGCGAAAGACACCGGCCAGTACCGCGCGGGCTTCCAAGCTGGGTTCAAGAAAACGATTCCGCAATCCAAGATTCTCGCGCCAAGTGACGCCTAAGGCCACACTGGCAGCCTGCGTCTCAGCGGCTCGTGTGACCGGATCGCCGAATGGGGTTGGCTCACCGTCGGTTAGATCCAGGATACCAACCTTCCAGCCCAAGCCGATCATCTTGGCGATGGCACCGCCCATTCCGAGCTCGGCGTCGTCTGGATGCGGCGCGATCACCAACATGTCCAGGGGCTCGTTATCGCTAGCTGCGTTACTCACTGGCGGCTCCCTGCTCACTGGTTGCCCCGTTGCTGGTTGTCCCAGTGCTGGTTGCCCCAGTGCTGCTTACCTTGAGAGGCAGAATCACACAGGCTGCTTCATCCGAGTTGCGGATCAGCAATCGATCACCCGACAGTGCAGCGGTGTTCCAGGTCACATCGCCGATTACTGGCAGTGACGCCAATTCTCGCAGTTCTTTCGGATCGGTGGCAACCAACACCACTGAACCATTCTCAGCGGTGATGACCAACGTTTCACCTACGAGTAGAACTTGACCGTGACGATAGCGTCCTTTTTTCCAAGTCCGTTTGCCGTTCTCGAGGTTGACACATTCGAGTATGCCGTCGTTAAGCCCATATGCATGGCCATCTTTAACCACACAAGATGTGAACTTGGTGCGCAGCACTCCTTCGGACTTCCAGACCGCCTCGGCTGTCCAAGCCGCATCGCTCTTCGCGATCTTCAGCAACTCAGCCCCACCGCCGTAGCCTTTGGAAAGCAACACGTGCGAATCATCGATCGTGACTGGCTGGGACACGTTTGCGTCACCGTTGCTGCGACTGGGCCACTTTATGGACCACATTTCCGCGCCGTCAGCGATTGAGTGCGCGGTCACGGAGGATTCGCTGGTGTAGACGATTTGGGGTTGTCCCAGCAGCGATGTTACAACAGGTGTTGAGTAACTGATCTGACTGCTACCGCCTCGCCAAACTTCAGTACCATTGTTTGCGTCCAGCGCAATCAAAGATTGTAGTTTTGCGTTGTCGGAACCACCGAGGGCAGCGATCACTTTTCCATCTACAATAACTGGAGAAGCGCTGCGCCCCCAAGAAACGGAAGCTTCGAATTCCGCTTGCGTTGACTTTGAGGCCTTCAACATATCGAACGACCATATCGGTTTGCCGGTTCGCATGTCCAGGCACACCAGATCACTAACAGCGGACTGGGCGTAGACGCGGCCCTCATGAAGGGTCGGAGTGGCGCGGGGCCCCGTACCGCCGAGCGGATGAAAATGCAGACCAGGGATGGCGTAATGCCAAAGCAACCGGCCGGTGTCAACGTCGTAACAGCTAACCCATTCCTCTTGGTCACGTTGTTCCATGGTGTAAGCCGCGTTGCCTTGGACGACGAATCCTGACCAGCCTTTGCCGATGGGTTGCTTCCAAGCGATTTTAGGCGGGTGTTCGGACCAGTTCGTCTCTACCTCGACGCCGGGTAGTGTTGAGTTGGCGTTTGGACCTAAGAATTGCGGATAGTCCTTATCGCTGGGTGCAAAGAACGCGTCTTCTGCGTTGGTCGGCGTCCCCGCGGATTCAGGCAACTCGGCGGCTTTGGTCCATCGCCAAGCGAACTTCGGTACGATCTCCGAATCGACACGATCGATACGGAAAAATGCAAGTAGCACCCCGACTACAAACACCGGCAACAGTAAGCCTGACACCCAGACACGTCGGCTGGTGGTGAGCATCATTGCCAGAAGGCTGAAAAATGCAGCTGCCATGCCGAGCAAGTACGAGACTACGTTAAGGAATCCAAAGTCGCTAACTTCGGCTCCAAAACGCATCCAAATCAACCCCAGGATACAACATCCGGCCAAGACCCAAGGCACAAAACGCCACCAAGCCAAATCCTTCTGTCCATTACTCTCAGAAACCCGTTCGCCCACAACTATACTCCTTGTAACTTGGCCTACTGTAATTCGGCCTGTTTGGCGGTTATCAAGCCCTGCTTGTTTTGCATCTATCATCAGAAGCAGCTAGTCTTGTATTGCCACGGTTAAAGTCTACGATACATGTGCTTATTCGCCTACGGCATGCAACATCTTGTGTGTTAAGGGATCATAAAATTTGGAACCAGGAACTATTTTTGCCCGATGACTGACGGAAAAATCGCTAGTGAATTAGCCAAGCTTCGCAGCAATATGGAGCTTGCAGTATTAGGAAAACCCGAAGTAGTAAAACTTGTCGTCGTGGCGCTGTTGGCTGGGGAACATATCCTGCTAGAAGACGTTCCCGGAGTTGGCAAAACACTGATCGCGAAATCGTTGGCTCGCAGTATCGCGGGCAAGTTCACGCGACTGCAATTCACGCCAGATTTGCTTCCAAGTGATATCACGGGTAGCAGTATTTACAACTCGTCCAACGGTGATTTCACATTCAACCCTGGACCTGTCTTTGCGAACGTCGTATTAGCTGACGAAGTGAATCGTGCCCCACCGCGGACCCAGAGCGCGTTGCTCGAAGCGATGGGGGAAGGGCAGGTCAGCGTCGATGGGCAGACTCATCTGCTGCCCGATCCGCAACTGGTGATTGCGACGCAGAACCCGTTCGAATTTGAGGGAACCTACCTGCTACCCGAAAGTCAACTGGATCGATTCCTGCTGCGGATCACCGTGGGCTACCCTGAACGGAAGTATGAGCGAGAATTGCTGCAGTCGCATCGTACCGGCGAGCCCGTCGACAACTTGCAACCAGCCATCTCATTGCAGCAGATATTGGATGCGCAGAAGTATGTTCGCGAAATCACTTTTGAAGCTTCCTTAATTGAGTATTTGTTGGACATCGTCCACGCGACTCGGGAAACGGATGCAGTGCAGGTTGGGGTCAGCACCCGCGGTGCGTTGGCCTTTTTCCGTGCTGCCCAAGCGCGAGCCGCAGTGGAAAATCGTGACCACGTCATTCCTGACGATATCAAACAACTAGCCATTCCCGTGCTCGCTCATCGTATCGTGCCCCGCGGCATGCTGCCGGGTGCCGATCGGCGCAGCGCGGAAGATGTCATTCGCAAACTGCTGCAGAACATTAAGGTTCCAACCTAATTGGGCTAAGCAGACTCCACTCGCCTGCTCTATACTCTAGGGAGTTGCATTTCATTGGTGCGCGTTCAATCAACCTTTTCTCCAGACCAAACTCTTCGCCGACATGGATCAGCCTTCGCAACATATCGCTGATCGGTACCAGATTGAGCTCACGGATTCTTGGCAGCATTGGTTCGATCGCGATGCTAGAAGTGTCCCACTAGCGGGCGAGTTTCGGGAATCCAATCAATTTGGATTCTTGCTGGACCGAGCACCAATAATCGTATGGCCGGGGCTAATGTTGCCCGATACATTGCCGCTGGTGGGCAATGAGTATGGCGATTGGTTATGCGTTCGCATTGACAGCGACAATCGCCTGGGCGAGTTATTGCATTGGTATCACGGTGGCGGCGATTGGATACCCGTCGGCAGAACAATCGCAGAAGCGGTTCTGCATGACATTGTCGATCAATTCCGTCCACGCGTGGGCCAAGTATTGAGGGGTGCGGCGGAAAGCACTTCACCAGAACATTTGCAGGACGTGGTTGAACGCTTGCGCAACCAGCACTTGCAAAGTTGGCTGGCTGATTCGTTGAGTGATTCACCGGACGCAAACGTGACCCCAGCGCGACCAAGTGCAGAGATCTTGCAGGCTGTGATCAACGCGCTACCGACCAACGGCTATCTGCCAGCGGTGCAGCTACTGGAGCAGGTTGGGTGGGCCGTGGAAGCCTCGCTGTGCGATCAAATCGAGTACGCTCTGCAAGTACCGATTCGGTCGTTGGCCTCTGAGGAAATTCCCAAACGCTTTGGACTGAACTACGAACCAGACTATGTTCGGTGGCTTTTTGACTCGCAACAGATTCCGCTGAACGCGCTGCATCAGATACAGGAGATTTTACACTCGCTAGGTCTTCCGCCCGTTCAACCGCATTCACAAGATTGGGGCGAGGCGGAACGGTTAGCGTTGCGTTTGCTTGAACGTCGTCAGGATCTCGCTTGGGCAGTGGAAATCGCCGGCTGGGCTGCCAAGCGACGCGGGGACTTCGATGCGGCTTGCGCGATCTATTTTGAGGGACGATTTGCGAGCGCATTTTCTAATCAATCGATCCGAATGCGGTCGCATGGCTTTGATTCACGCTTTGGCAAATCAGCGTTAGCGGAACTGTGGCAACTTCGCGATCATCTCAATCCGCAACAGCGTGCCGATGTTTACTTGCAGAAGGTTTGGCACGCACCAGCTCGTTCGTTGCAACGCGAAGTCCAAGAGTATTGGATGACGAATGCCAAAGAAGCAATGAACGCTGGTCAATACGCGGCGGCTTATGAAAGTTACTACCGCGCGGGCTGGGACATCGGTGCTCAGCGGATGACCGATTACCTGGATATCTTTGGCGGGTTGATTGAGAGTGCGCGGGCTGCCGGTTGGCTAGCCCGTGCCAACGTGGCTGCCACTCACTTGGCTTGCTTGGCCAAGCTGCTGCCGCCCGTACGATAGCCCAATGTCACTCACTTCTCGCTTGGCGGCCTAAGGTCCAAGATTGCTACGAGCCTTTCAAGCCAAACACCCAAACGTTCTGTGTTGCGTAAGAGGCGGGTTCAGCGGACGAGGACGTCCGCGCTCCGGAAAACCGGACCCGCGGATTGGTACGTCGACAGGCGACTGCTGGCACTACTGCTGGCACTGTCTATGCGCGTGGGGCGAACTGTCGCTGAAACTCGTCGCGATATTCCTGTTCGCTGGTTGGGAACAGATTCTTCGACGCTAGCTGCGATACAGCACCATGTTGGAAGCGTTGTTTGTCGAAGGTGGGCATCTCAATACCTGTCACGGCTTGCACACCCGCACGCACCACGGCTCCCTTGAGCCCATAGAGCTTCGCGTGGTCCCAATCCGTCAACTCGATGAATGGAATACCCTCCGCGATTTCGATAACTTTAGGCAACGCGTATGGGCTAAAGCCACGGAAACCAAACTTGCTGGCTGGTGCGACTGTTCGCATGTGGCCGCGACTTTGCCCGCCGCTGTAAACCAGCGAGTGCTTGATCGCGTTCACTCCCCAGCCTTCTTGATAGAGCATCTGATTGTTCAGTACGCTACGAATCGTCAACTCGGGATTATCTTCAATGGGGTAGTCCTTCAAGTTCTCATCGCCACCATCACCGTCGACCAGCCAATTCCACTCGGGATAGCGATTCCGAATCTCCTGGCATAAAGCGAGCGCCATCGTGGCTGATTGCACATCGAGGACTTTATAGTCTTCCAGAACACCGATCGCAGCCCGCCAATCGATGCGACTTTCGGGAACCGAGATGACTTCCAAGAACATAGGCAGATTAACGGCTTGCAAGAAGGCACGCGCTTGATTGGCATCATGAGCATCCTCACTGCCCACGGAAAGCGTAAAGGCTTTCAAGCGCGCCGGATTTTCTCCGCGTGTCAGCAGCAAGTGATAAAGCACCAATAGCACCGAACCACTATCGATGCCTCCGGAGAAAAGGACACCAATCGGTTCGCGGGCATCAATCGAATCCAGCCAGCGCGTGCATTCGTTGGCCAGTGTTTCGATATAGCGACGCCCAATGGTTGCGATATCCGGAGGAAGTTGGTTGGGCTGTGGATCGAAGAAACGTTTAGTCACCGGGTTGGGGTCGGGGCAGCCCACGAGTTGCAATTCGAGCAAGTGATGAGCGGGGACCATGCGCGTGTAAGATGGATGAAACTGATCGCCTAATCCTTCGCGTTGCAGCGCGTCGCGAATTTCTTCGATTCGTTCAGCCACAATCAGACATGGACCGTCAGTTCTTTTGGCTAGGAAGTACCGAATCGGCCGTCCGATGGATCGTGCGAAGCGAATTAACTTTCCCTCGCGGGCGACAATGGCAAACTGGCCATCGATGGTTGCCACTTGAGCCGGATCGCCTGACGCCACGCACGCAAGTGCCTCTTCATAGCTCTGGTTCAGCAATATGTTCTTCGCAGGATCGATCAAGTCGACCACGCGCTCAAGCGTTTGTAATCTGTGCATCAGAGTTTCCAACGGAATAATCGGAATGGAATTAGGAATTTCCCTAGCAGCTGGACAGCGCGACCTACGCGCTTTCGGGGCACATGCAGTGAAGGTCGATGCGAGGTTTATGCGCAAACAAGGACTGCCCCATTCGCTATGAAGCTTGAGCGGTAGCTTTAGAGATGAAGCGGTACCATGAAGCGGCTCTCGCATTCCTCAGGCTCGATGGGTGGCACGATCCAAGGCACGTCGGCGTCTTTCGCTATACACTCAGCGATGACCTCTCGGGCGCTGGCTACCAATCCCGAAAGTGCTTCGCGAACGGTTTCGGTTCGGATTTCGGGGATGGGTAGATTGGCGGCGCGCGCGGACGTACAACCATCTTTCCATTGGCGCACAAGCACCATGAGATTGTAGACGCCGACCGCTTCCGTTCTTGGAATAGGACTTCGTTCAGTCGATGATTCGCTGGATGATTCGATTGGCAGAGATGCTTTGAGAGAAGTGCTCATGATCTTTCGCCGCGCCTTCGCAACTAGATGACTTCGGAGTCGCACGGTCTCAGGGAGACCGTGCCAAAGTTGCTTCGATGATAACGATTCCTGCCTTGAATTGGCACCTCGTCAAGAAAATTGCTTGCAATTCTCTTCTGGAGTGGGGTTTTTGATCGTCAAAGTCCCATCAATTTGCCAATCTTCGAGGCAGTAGACTGAGGAAAAACTGTCAGCAAACTGAACGTTGGCGAAAACCAGCCTGATACATCGCTGTTCAGCTGACAAGTTGCCTTGGAAGTTGCCTTGGCAGTTGCCTGAAATCTCGCGGTGCTTTTGCTTCGGATCTTGTTTGGTAAATGGCTAGTGGATTGTCACAGCTTAATTTTAGGGTTTGGAACATCAGCCGGTACGCGCTAGCGTCCAGTTTTCGCCGCGGCAAACGGTGCTAGTGTCGCGAATCGTAAGTTCTATACCGCAGTTTTGCCGCAAGCGGGCGAGGACGCCCGCGGTCCGGAATACCGGATGTCCCTCCGCAAGAAAATCCAGGTGAGTTCCAAAAGTCACCATACTTTGTTCGCAAACGGAGACGTTTTCGAGTGCGCCACCTGTAGTCCGCTATGATACGATAATCTGGTCCTCACGGAGCGCGGGCGTCCCCCCACGTTTTAGCATGGCATAGAACTATTCGCGACACTAGCGCACTGCGGCTAATCCTAATATTTAAGTTTGACGCTCCACTAGTGTGGCCACGAGCAGGAATGTCATCGAAACATGATTTTCTCAAAAAACGAACTTGCCTCTCAAGTTCTCTGACCTAGTATTCACAGCACCAAGCTTGTGAAATTCTTCTCGGAATGTGCGCGTCGTTAGAATCGGCATAATCGATACTTCAGCGCGCTAACATCCAGAATTGTTTTGTAATTAGTCAAGTTCATTGATGCTCGCATTGACGAATGGTGGGGCGCGGGCATCAAACATAAGGTTACATGTTTTCGAAGTTGGTCGTTCCAATTTTTAGGCATGCTGACACCCATTTGCCCTGGCCATTGCCGCTGGAGTTTGCGTATGTCCGTTCGAAGACCGTTCGCTTGTTTGACTCTGTTCGTAGCGGCAACTGCATCGTTTGCACCCAAGGCTGAAGCTGGGCCATTGCTTGATTGGCTGTTTGGATATCGAACCGCTGCTCGACCGGCCTATCCAGTTGGACCGCCCGTGCCAGTTGGCAACGGGGCCAACGTGGCTGGTGGTTACGCAGCCAACATGCCTGTTGCAGGCATGAATGGTTATCCGAGCGCCGGTTATGCTGGTGCTGGTTATCCAGCAGGTGGTTATGCAGGTAACTATGGCAACTACTACGGTTCGATGATGCCCGTTGTGGGACCGAGCGGATATGGTTACCCGCCCGCTCAGCCGACAGGTGTCGCTGCGGCTACCGCCCCTTCGATCATGTCTTACGTTCCTGATTATCGCACGAGCCAATACCGCGCTCCGGTGACCTACTATCGCCCGCTGGTGACGACAGATCCCAATACGGGCGCACAAGTGGTTGCGCTCGCGCCGTGTACGTCCTACGAATATCAGACTCAGCGTATTCCGACGTTCGGATACAATGGCGTCATGGGATCGTACAACACTCCACCCGTCGTTGCACCGCCGCCGTCCATGCCAACTTACACTCTGCCATCGGGCGGAGTTCCTCTCGCCGCGAATGGCCCAGTGGCGGTTGCGCCACCAACGTCCGGCGCGTACGCGATGGGCTACGGAAGTCCTTATCGCAGTTACTCGCTACAGCAACCGGCACTTCCTCAACAGCCGATATTGACCGCGCCTCCGGCAGGTGCTTACCCGACCCAGCCACTCTCTTCGGCGCCTGGTTATTACGGATCCGTTTCCGGTGGTTCGACCGGCGGCTCAACGGGCAGCTACTCAGCCCCCAGCTATACAAACCCTGGTGTTACTCCTGGACTCGTCGCGCCTCAAGCGCCTTACAATGCTCCTTCGGTACCCTACAACTCCAGTCCTTCAATCCCTTACAACTCCAGCCCATCTATCCCTGGACCATCCTATCCACTGAGTCCTTCGCCGAGCTTGCGCGATCCTGCGGGAGATGTTCCTCCGGTGCTGCCACCGCCAGGCACAAATGCAAGTTTGGATCGTCCGCAGTTGAAGGCCATCGTGCGTCAGCCAATTACGGGGGGCAATTCGTTAAATGCCGAAAACACCGCTCCAACCGAATCACGGCAGTCGCAGGGTCCTTCGATGAATCCGATTCCAGTGCCAGCCGATTTCGAACAGCAACCACGCTGGAACCCTGGACTGCTAAATGAACAAGACAGAACTGCAATGAGGCCAGTTGCTCCAGTTCCAAGCGAACATGTCGGCCAGAGCAAACAGATCCAATGGGCAAGCTTCAAGAGCGAAAGCAAACCAGAAGCCACGCGACCGCCAAGCGGATTGCGCCCTATCGATCCGCCCGCTGCACAATCGGCCATTCAACCGGCAGTTGAGACTCAGCCTGTCGTGAAGACTCAGCCAGTCCAACCGGCTGCAGCGACCAAGCCCAGCAATAAATACAGCACAGGTGGATGGCGAGCGATTAAGTAAAGGCGATTAGTTAAAACTGAGTCGACCCAAGAAATATCTTTTGCTTGGGAATAACGGATGGGTGCAAGTCGCTCTTAAGGTGAGATGATTCGATCATTTCCAACTTGAGCGAATGCACCCATGATTTTTGATAGTCGCAATTTTTATAGCTTCTGGGCAGATGTTGTTGTCGTACTGCACGGGGCTTATGTAGCGTTTGTGCTGCTCGGTCTGGTGTCCGTGCATCTTGGGTACTTGTTGCGATGGGATTGGGTTCGCAATTTCTGGTTCCGAATTGTCCATCTAGCCATGATTCTAGTAGTTGCCTTCGAAGCGGTGATGGGCATTGTCTGTCCCCTCACGACTTTGGAAAACTACTTGCGAAATCAAGCGGGCGAATCGGTGCGCGGCGGTTCATTCATGGGCCAAATTGTCCATGACTTGCTATTCTACGAAGCGCCAAGCTGGGTATTCACTTGCAGTTACTGCGGTTTTGCAACGCTGGTGGCGCTCACCTTTGTAATCGTTCCACCCAAACTCAAGAAAAGCCCACCAGCAGACGCATGCATTACGGTAGCTGGTGATAACGACGCACAATCTCACTAATGATGATTTGACCTGCATCGCCGGCTCCAAAGGGATTGGTGACGTTAGCCATCTTCGCATGCGCTAGCTCATTCGTCAGCAACTCTGTCGCGCGGCGAACCAGTAGCGCTTCGTCGGTACCGATCAGTTCTGCAGCGCCGCAATGGACCGCTTCAGGCCGCTCGGTGGTGTTGCGAGTCACCAGCAGGGGCACCCCCAACGTTGGAGCTTCCTCCTGAATGCCACCCGAGTCGGAGATGATCAAACGAGCTTTGGCCATCATCCCCACAAATTCAGGATAACTCATCGGTGGCGCGAGCTGGATTCGCGATTGGCCTTCCAAGATCCGTCGCACAACGGGTCCTGCATTGGGATTGGGATGGGTGACGAAGACGAAACGGTGATCTTGAAATCGCTCTGTTAATTGCAGCAACGCCGAACAGATGGCTTCGAGTGGTTTGCCAAAATTCTCGCGTCGATGCGCGGTCAGCACCACGAGCTTTTCCGACTCGCGAGCTTTCGACAGATCGCATAGTCCCTCGCGCTTTAAGGTCCACTGCAAGGCATCGACCACGGGGTTGCCGCTCACGATTACTTTTGATGGGTCGACCCCTTCTTTGACCAACGCATCTCGAGCGAATTCAGTTGGCGCGCAATGCAAGTCAGCCGCCAACGTCGCGACTCGACGGTTCAGTTCTTCCGGCCAAGGTGAAAAGAGATCTCCAGTTCGCAATCCAGCTTCTACATGCACCACTGGCAAACGCGAGTAGAAAGCTGCCAACGTGATGGCGGCACAGGTGGCTGTATCACCCTGAGTCACCACCACTTGGGGACGATGTTCGCGGAATACCTCATCAACCCGCATCATGCAACCGCCGAACAGCGCTGGCAATCCCGAATGCGACTTCATCAATTCCAGCAGCACATCGGGCTTCAATTGAAAGTAATCCAGCATCGGCTCGGCCAAGTCCGCGTGCTGGCCACTGTGGCAGACCAAGGTTTCGATCGACGGATGCCTCTGAGCCGCCCAAATCAAAGGAGCTAGTTTGATGATCTCGGGTCGGGTGCCCATCGCAATCATGACTCGTATTTTTGGAGAGGCTTCAGATCGGTTCGTCATGGATGTCCATCGTCGGAGAAGAAAACGTGTCGTTTATCGGATTGGTTAGAAGCCTGCCCAAAGACTTTGATGAGCCCTTCTGTTTATTGTAGCTCGAGCACGCAGAATTGAGTTTGCTTGTTGATCATTGGGTAGCGGAAGCCGTCAAGGCTTTGGGCGGGGCAGCCGGCCGGGATGTTGCGACTCGGCGAAGCGTAGGCTGCTAACAACCTCAGCCCTCGCCGCCATTCGTCACCGCGTCTGAAGTTAGTGAGAAACCGAACGATCCGCAGAGTAAATCTGCGGGATTAACCGATGGGCGTTAGCCCCGGTTTTTGCTCTGGTAGCCGCCGCTAACCCTTCAAGCATTCGAAAGTACTGCGGCGGCCCTCGAAAGCCTTGACGACTTCCGCTACCTATAACCAACAAGCCCTGCAGCAGGAGGCGAAGGTTTTCTATGCCAAAATCTTGTCGACGACGTGAGCTTCTTCGACGCCCGTTAGACGTTGGTCGAGGCCCTGGTAGGAAAACGTCAAGCGGCGGTGGTCAATTCCGAGTTGGTTCAGGATGGTAGCGTTCAGGTCATTGATGTGTACGGCGTCGTCTTCAAAGCGCGTTGTTGGGGCGCCGTTCTGATCAACGATGTTATAGCTGTACTCGTCTGTTCGACCGTGTTCGATGCCGCCCTTGATCCCTCCACCGGCCAGCCACGCGGTAAAGCAGCGAGGATGATGATCGCGTCCATAGTCGGTGGCGGTCTGCTTGCCCTGGCAATAAACGGTACGTCCAAATTCGCCTGAGCAGACGACGAGTGTGTCGTCGAGCATGCCTCGCAACTTGAGGTCTTGAATCAGAGCGGCCCAAGGTTGATCGACATCTTTGCACTGTCCACGCAGCTTGGCGGGAAGTGTACTGTGGTGATCCCAGCCACGATGGAAAACTTGTACAAAACGTACGCCACGTTCCACCATGCGTCGGGCGAGCAAGCAGTTGCGGGCGAACGAGCCCGACTTCTCGACTTCGGGACCGTACAGCTTCTTAACCGATTCGGGTTCATCGCGCAGATCCGTTAACTCAGGCACGGAGGCCTGCATGCGGAAAGCCATTTCCTGTTGGGCGATTGTGGTTTGTATCTCGGGATCGCCGATGTCGCTGGCGTGCTTGTGGTTGAGTTGAGTCACAAGGTCGAGCATCTTGTTGCGGCTGGTGCGTGTAACACCGGTCGGGTTGGAGAGAAAGAGCACCGGATCGCCCGCAGATTGGAAAGCCACACCCTGATACTTGGAGGGCAAAAAGCCTGTGCCCCACAGTCGACTGTAGAGCGCCTGAACATTCTGTTGATCGCCAGACCAAAAGGCTGAGTTGAGAACGATGAAGTCAGGGAGGTTGCTGTTGAGCGAACCGAGCCCGTAACTCAGCCAAGCGCCCAAGCTCGGTTTGCCCTGAATTTGTGAGCCTGTGCAAATCTGTGTCTTGCCTTCGTCATGATTGATCGCTTCGGTCCGCATCGATTTGATGAAGCACAAATCATCGACAACCGTCGACAGGTTTGGCAGCAGCTCGCTCATGTACCTGCCACATTCACCTTTTTGCGCGAATTTGAAAATGGAGGGTTGGATCAAATGTTCTTTGCCTTCGGTCATGGCTGTGACGCGTTGACCGCTGCGAACGACATCGGGCAGTGGCTGCTTGTACTTTGCCTCGAGTCCAGGTTTGTAGTCATACAATTCAATCTGACTGGGGGCACCTCCCATAAACAGAAAGATCATCCGATTGGCGCGCGGGCGAAAGTGTGGCAGCTCGGGTAATGCCGCTGGAGCTTTCTTGGCAATTAGAGAGCCGAGCACCGCTGCCCCCAGCCCCATGCTGGTATGGCTCAAAAAGCGTCGGCGGGACTGCAACCATTGATATTGATGTAGATGATTTGCTGACATGATTGATTACTCGCGGGTTTTGGCTGCGTCTAGGTTGAATAGGGAATTGATCACCATCGTAAAAGCAGCCAGTTCGATGCGCTCGTTATCGTTGGCGTCCGTAAGGTTGGAGGTCAGCGCACGTGCAGAGTCCAAGTCTTCGCGGTAGAGCGAACGAAAACTCTCAAGTCCACTTTGCAAACTGGCTTGTTCGACAGCGTCAGGTAGGTGTGACGTAACCGACTCGAACGCTTCACTCAGCCGCTGTGCGTCGCTTTGGTTCGGTGTGCGGATCAATTGTTGGGCGAAATGTCGAGCCGCCTCGAAGTACTGACTCTCATTCATCATCAACAAGGCTTGTACGGGCGTATTGGTGCGTTCCCTTCGCGACGTGCAACTTTCGCGTGTCGGAGCGTCGAAGATCGTCATTTGAGGTGGCGGCATCGCGCGTTTCCAAAAGGTATAAAAACTGCGTCGGTAGATCTTGTCGCCCGTGTCTTCTTTGAAGGAGTATGTTGACGACGAGACCATCGAAACCGTCTTCCATAAGTCAGCCGGCTGGGGTGGTTTGACGCTTTTGCCGTACATCGCGTTATTTAATAGCCCAGAGACGTACAGAACTTGATCGCGGATCACTTCAGAATCCAAGCGAGTGCGCGATCCCCGAGCTAACAAGCGATTCTCTGCGTCAGCTCGATATTCGTCTGGCGAAACACGTGACGATTGTTGGTAGGTTTGCGACAGCACAATGGACTGCACGAGCGACTTGACGTCCCAGTTCGAATTGACAAACGCAATTGCCAAGTCGTCCAACAATTCCGGATGACTTGGAAACTCGCCTTGCGCCCCGAAGTCCTGGGAGGTCTTGACCAGCCCGACTCCAAAGAACTGCTGCCAGAAACGATTGACCGTGACTCGCGCCGTCAGAGGATTCTGCTTGTCGGTCACCCACCGCGCCAAGTCGAGTCGCGTTTTGAGGTCGCCGCTAG
The DNA here is from genome assembly GCA_033761895.1 of Pirellulaceae bacterium. Lineage (GTDB taxonomy): Bacteria > Planctomycetota > Planctomycetia > Pirellulales > Pirellulaceae > Aureliella. The sequence goes on from JANRMD010000521.1 coordinate 16,760, forward strand.
ATTGAATGGGTGGCAGGAACGCGGGTGTATTTCGCGATACTTCTTCACCCGGTTGGTCGTAAGCGCCGCGTTTGAGAATGTAAGCTGGCCGAATGTCAGAGCGTTCCTTCATCACCAGCGCGATCGGAATACTTCGTTCGAGCTCTTCGCGGGCTTTCTTCAAGCGATTGAGTTCAGCTTCTTGCTTCTTTATTTGCGACTCAATTGTGCTAACTGGATCGGGTTCTTGCCCGTCAGCGACCTTGGCTGAATCGTCCGGTCGATTTTCAGCACTTAAGTCCTTGAGCGATTGTTTCAGCTTGTCGATCTCCGAATTAGTTGCCGACAGCTGTGAATCGAGTTCGCTTAAGCCAAAGGTTTGCTCAGGTGATGGCAAATGCAAAATTGGAGGTTGCTGATCGCGACCCGGTGTTTCCGGATCGCCGTCGATGTTGTTAAAGAACGCGAACAGCTGATAGAAGTCTCTTTGCTTCACAGGATCGTATTTGTGATCATGGCAGACAGCGCACTCTAGCGTCATTCCCATGAAGACCGTACCGAAAGCGGATACTTGGTCGACAACATTTCGCGTGTAGCTTTCTTGCGGAGGGTTGGTTCCTCGGTCCATCACCATGTGCAGTCGGTTGTATCCGGATGCAATGCGTTGGTCGATGGTTGCGTTCTCAAGCAAATCGCCAGCAAGTTGCCAAGTCGTGAATTGGTCGTAAGGCATGTTCGCATTGAAGGCGCGAATCACCCAGTCACGATACTGTGACAGTTCGCGATAATGATCATGGTGCATTCCGTTGGTATCCGCAAACCGAACGAGATCCAACCAGTAGCGCGCCATGTGTTCGCCGTACTGCGGTGTAGATAGCAGACGGTCGACTAGTTTTCGATAGGCGTCGGGTGCATCGTCTTGTTCGAAGTGTGCAATCTCATCGCGGGTGGGAGGTAAGCCGGTAAGATCCAGGGTCACGCGACGGATCAGCGTGCGTTTGTCGGCCGTCGCTTGGGGCTGGAGGTTTTTCTTTTCTAACTTGGTGAGCACAAACTGATCGATGCGACCGCTGAGCCAACTTGGGTTGCTGACCGAAGGTAACGCCTGCGGTCGAGGCGGTTCGAAGGACCAGAAGCCTTCGTACTTTGCACCTTGCAAGATCCATTGCCGAATCAGCTCGCGTTGCGCTTCGGTAAGGGGCTTTTTGATAGACTCACGCGGCGGCATTTGCAGGGAAGCGTCGTCTGTCGTCAACCGCTTCCATAGTTCGCTGGCATCGGCATCGCCGGGCTTGATCACTTGATAGTCATCACGCGCATGAAAGGGCCCGAGTTCGCCGCTGGAAACGTCGAGACGCAGAGTGCCCTCGCGTTTGGCATCGTCCGGTCCGTGGCACGCAAAGCAGCGATCGGACAACAGCGGTCGAATATCTCGGTTGTATGAAATCGCCTCTTCTTGCGCGGTAGCTTGTAGGCACAATGAAGCCACGATCAATGGCACACTGGCAAACCGGACACTGGCTAACTTGACACTTGCTAACTGGCTGGCCAGATAGGCACGGTTCAAGCATTGAATAAAGGCCATGGAGCGCATCACTTCCCCTTAGATTTAGAGCGATCGACATATCGCTAGGCTCAGCCAAATTGGCCGAGCGTGCATAGTTGCTCTGGCAGCTCATTCTACTTGATCCGAGCCAATGCAACAACGAAAGGGGGAACGGTGTCCGTTGCGGGGCTTTCTGGATCTTCGATCCGCCATTGAGTGTCGCGCTCTGCCGAAGGGCTTGAGGCAGTTTAAGGCTTTCGAGGACCAGCCGGCCGGGATGTTGCGACTCGGCGAAGCGTAGGCTGCTAACAACCTCAGCCCTCGTCGCCATTCGTCACCGCGTCTCAAGTTAGTGTGAAACCGAACGATCGGGAGAGTAAATCTGCGGGATTAACCGATGGGCGTTAGCCCCGGTTTTTGCTCTGGTAACCGCCGCTAACCCTTCAAGCATTCGGAAGTAATGCGGTGGCCGTCGAAAGCCTTGACGACTTCCGGTACCCAATGATCGACAAGC